>JAEEKM010000051.1 GCA_016282455.1 Treponema sp.
TAATAAAGTGTTTAATTTAACTATACAGAGGTGTAGTAGGGGGGGGGTAAAAGTTAAATTGATGTATTTTTTATACAACATAAATTGATTTAATAATAATTGTAGAAACTTGTCAAGCATTTTGTTATTCATCCAGCAGCCACCCTTCATCCACTCCGCGCTGGAGGTTTTTTTCTACCCAGGGCCAGAGGGTGGGCATGGTGCGGCGGATGATGTCCTGGCGGGCGAGGACTGAGGATTTTTTTACGTGGCTTTCGCGCCAGGTGTAGCCTTGGGTGAGGGTGTTGTGCAAGAGGGGCTGAAGGCTGTCGAGACTTGAGGCATACATGGCGTCTGGGGTTTGGGCTTGGTCAAATTCTTCCCAGAGAGAACGTATTTCTTTTGCCTGGTCTTGGGGGAGTAGGGCAAAGAGTTTGTCGGCGGCGGCTTTTTCGCGCTGGGCTTTACTTTCGTTTCCTTTTGTGTTGTAGGCGAAGGTGTCTCCTGCGTAAATTTCAATCAGGTCATGTACCACAACCATTTTTACAACACGGCCTACATCCGGCGGGTTAACGCAATATTCTGCAAAAAGCTGTGCCATTACCGCAATGTGCCAGGAATGTTCTGCATCATTTTCCCTGCGGCTCTGGTCAATTAAAACGGTTCGGCGGGCAATGTGGGTCATGCGGTCAATTGCGGCAACAAAACGCATCTGGGCATCAAAGCGTTCGTTCCCAAGGGGAAGATAGTTTTTTTCAAAAATGTTAAGTTCGTCTGTGTTTTCCGTTTCCATAAATTATATTCCGTTTGCAGTCCAGATGTGATGTGCAATTTCTTCCGTGGCAAAATCTACGACAATGATTCCGCTCTGGTAGGGAATGTCTGTTTTGAGAATTTCTTTGTTGATTTTTTTTGCGTATGCTACAGGATGACTCAAGCTTCCTCCGCCAGAAGTGCTTGTGAAGTTTATACGAAGATTGTCGGGTGAATTAAAATCAGTGGAACTTTTTTCCAGCATGATTTTAAATGCATTCACTTTGTCATCCGGCCAGTACTTGTACCTGTCCTGCATGAAAAGTTTTGCGCTGGAGTTTTCTGTTTTGTAAATGTCAGTTATTTCAATCGGGTCAGAAAGAACTTCTTTGTTGTTCTGTTCACTCCAGTTTAAGGTTAGACCAAAACCTTCTTCTTTTGTAAAGCGGGAACAGAGAACTATTTTTCCACGAACTTCTCCCAGTGTGGGAATTCGGTTTTCTGTGTACCATAAGTCCGGTGCTTTTTGAATGTGATTCATTAACGTGTCTGCAAATACTTCCAGATTGTCGGAAGAGTTTTCTGCCTTAACGCAGAAGATAATTGTTTCGCTGGGGTTCATGGCAAGAAACTTGTAAATGTCTGCAAGAACATGTCCTATGAGCATATCTCTTGCACCAAAGAGGCGGGAGTCCAGTTTGCAGTTTCCGAATGCATGAATGTAATGGAAAGTGGGACTTCCGCTTTTCTGAGGGTAGAGGGCAAGCCTCATGTCAAGGTAACGGTAGCCGTTATTCAATTGTGCTTCTATTGAAGAGGACTGGCACTTTAAAAAATAAGAGGGGAAAATGTTCTGCGTTGCGCTGTCATGGGTGCCGGGGATTGTAATCTGCGAAAGAGGTGTCTGGTCTGGAAGGTAGGACATCCAGCTGCGGGAGTCCTGCAGGCGAGAAATGTTTGTTCTTTTTTCATGCCTGAATCTTATTCCACGTGCCAAGTCTAAAACTACAATTAATACAATGATTGCGGTCAAAATGGTGAGGAATATTTTTCCTGCTTTGGATTTTTCTTTTGCGTTCTTCATGAATACATGATAACACGGAATAGATGTTTGGGCAAATTTTTGAAAGATGCATGAGCCCGGCGTGGAGGGGCTGGACTGCCTGCAGGCCAGTTGCGGAGCAATGACCGTGAGGGAACCCCGGAAGGCCGTGTGTGAGGAGCATGTATGTTTTGATTTTTGAATGAAAGGATTTTAAAAAAATTGGCGTTCAAAAAAATACCCATGACTGAATTAATTCAATCACGGGTACAAGCATTTTTTTGTTTATGGATTAGTCTTTATGCTCTGCGCTTGGTTTTCTTACCAGGAAGATGCTGAGTAAAAGTGCCACCACATAAAGTACACCGGTTGCATAAAGCACTGTCTGGTATCCGGTTGGGTTTACCATTACTCCGTTTACTTCTTTGAGTGAGTCCTGTCCGAAGTGGTTTACAATCCATGTGGCAAGCTGGTTTCCGGAGAGTCCTGCGAATGCCCATGCACTTAATGTGATTCCGTGAATTGCACTGATGTTTCCCATGCCGTAGTGGTCGTGAAGAAGTGTTGGTACGTTTGAGAATCCTCCGCCGTAGCCTGCGTTTACCACGAAGATAAGTGCCAGTACCAGGATGATGAGAAGGATGTTTCCGTTTCCGTTTTTGATTCCGTTTGTTGCAAGAACTACTGCTGTGAATGCAATTGAAAGACAGAAGATAATTTTGTACATGGTGTTGCGGTCTTTAAGGTGGTCGGCCCATGCAGAGAAGCCCAGACGTCCGCCTGCGTTAAAGATTGCGCTTATTGTAGAAATGATTCCGATTGCACTTCCAAGACCAATGCACTTTACAATCATTTTTTCCTGACTGATGATGGCAAGACCACAGGTGATGTTAATATAGAACATGAGCCAGATGCCGATGTAGTTGGAAATGGGTTTTGTCTTGAGGGTGGCGATGATTCCGTCTTCCTTGCTCTTTGTCTGTGGTTCAACCCAGTCAGCGGGTTTTGCAAGAAGAAGGTGTCCAAGGAACATCATTACAAAGTAAACGCATGCAAGAATAAGGAACATTTTGTAGATTCCGCCTTCGCCAAGTCCAGTGAGCATTTTCTGCATGATAGGAGAGGCGATTGCTTTTGCGGCACCAAAACCTGCAACTGCAAGTCCTGTGGCAAGACCCTTTGTGTCCTTGAACCAGAGCATGAGGGTTTTTACAGGAGAGAGATAACCTGTTCCAAGACCAATGCCCATGATAAAGCCGTAGCTTATGTAGATGCCGATAAGTGCAAGGGGGCTTCCTTTGTGTGCTCCGCCGTACCAGATGAAAAGACCAGTTCCTGCCATGCCGAGTGCAAAGCAGATTGTTGCAATGAGGGAAGATTTGTGGATATTTTTTTCCACGATGTTTCCCATGAAGGCCGCACTCATGCCAAGGAAGAAAATGGCAAAGCTGAATGCCCATTCGGTGGCTGCTTTTGAAAAGCCGATGTAGTCTGCAATTTCCTGACTGAAGATTGACCAGCAGTAAACAGTACCGATGGAGCAGTGAAGTAGAAGGGCGGGAATAGCACCGCGGATCCATTTGTTCTGAATGTTTTTCATGATATGTCCTTAACAAAAAAACTTTTGTTTTCCTATTATATAGATGATTTTAAATATAGACAAGTTGTATTTATATTTTGAGGAAACAGACACTACACTCCCGTGGCATCTGTCATGGGGCCTGTCACGATTGTAGGCGATTTCTTTCCGGACAGATTATTATAAACCCACAATCTGGTTTTAATTCTTGTTCATACTGCGGCTACAAAGTGACACCCATGTCAGCTGCCACTCCGTTTCGTGTCAGTTTCCTCAATATGTAAATATTTATGATATTATACCAAACAAATCTTCTTCTTGTTTTGTGTAAGAAAAGAAGGTATACTTTTTTCTGACTTGTATTTCAGGAGATTCGTGTGAAAAAGAACTGGTTTAAAATACTTTTGGTTGCTGCTCTTCTTGTGGGCGGACTTTTATTTCTTGTCAGGTACAAAAAAAACGGCGGGGATATTGGTGAACTTGCGGGGCAGGCGGTTCAGGTTTTAAGTGATTCTGTTCAAAATGAAAGTTCTGATGACCAGGTGCTCCCTGTCGAGAACACACCATCTGTAACCCAAACTGTACCCCTTGAAGAAGTAACTGTAACCCAAAAAGAAGACGGATTCCTTGTTTCTGTTAAGGGTGAAGAAGACCACTTTTACAAAAAAGATGCTGTTAAAAAAGACGGCACTTATGATTCCCGCGACAAGGTTGCAATTTACCTCTACAGGTTCAAAAGCCTTCCTTCCAATTACATTACAAAGACTGAGGCTAAGGAACTTGGCTGGCAGGGCGGCGGACTTGATTCTTTTGCAAAGGGAAAAAGCATTGGTGGTGACAGATTCGGGAACTTTGAAGGACTTCTCCCCAAAACAAAGGGCAGACAGTATACGGAATGTGATATAGACACTAAAGGTAAAAAGAGCAGGGGTGCAAAGCGGCTTGTTTTTTCAAACGACGGGCTCATTTATTATACCAGTGACCACTATGAAAATTTTACGGAACTTTCTGTAAAAGAAGCAGAGGAGTAACATGGACTTTACCCTTGATTTTTCTCATGTAACTACTAAAGAAGAGCTTCACGCCCTGCTAAAAAAAACTCTCCCTTTACCGGATTATTATGGTAACAATCTTGATTCCCTTTACGATGTGCTTACAGAAGGGCACGAAGAATGGAATGTTACCATAACTAATTGGGAAAAATCAGAAGAAGCACTGGGCAGGTATTTTTTAACTTTTATGGGTACACTTTCTGCTGCTAGAGAAGATGGGGCCAGAATTGGGGTACAGATAGAAAGAAGTGAAAAAAAAAAGGAAAGTGTAAAAAAAAGCCTTGAAGTTGAACAGGTGAATGCCTTTTGGGGAGACCATGAAGTTTTGCGCAGCATAAGCCTGAAACTTGAATCAGGAGATTTTCATTTTCTAACCGGACCAAACGGCAGCGGTAAATCTACTTTACTTTCCATAATGGCAGGGGTACAGATTCCAACCTTAAGGGTACAGAAATACGGCTCTCAGAATAAAAAGGGTACAGAAGTACTTCTTGAGGGTACAGATATAAAGACTTTTTCAAGAAAAATCCTTTCGCAGAAAATAGCCTATCTTTCCCAGTACGAGGAGCGGGTTTGGGATTACAGCGTGAGGGAAGTGGTTCTTAACGGAAGATTTTGCAGGACAGGATTCAATTCCGGCTTTGTAAAAGAGGATTTTGAGGTGACAGATGCCTGTATGGAGGCAGTGGGCATAACGGATCTTTCTGAGCGAAGTGTGCGCAGCCTTTCCGGAGGAGAGTGGCAGAAGGTCAGGATAGCGCGTGCCTTGTGTCAGGAACCGGACTTTATGCTTTTGGATGAACCTGTTGCCAACCTGGACTTTGGTTTTCAGGATGAACTTTTGACTTTTTTACAAAAACTCTCTTCCTGGAAAAAAATAGGTCTTCTTGTGAGCATACATGACTTAAACCTTGCGGCCCGTTTTGCAAAAAAAATGACCCTGCTAAAAAAGATTAACCGTTTGGCTCAGGGGGAAGAACAGTATTTTACGGGAAGTCCTTCTGAAGTAATGAATGTGGAACTGCTTGAAAAAACTTACGGCACCCCCTTTGCTTCATTCATTCATCCCGGTTTCAATTGTCCTGAAGTGTATGTGAAGGGTGAAGCCTTAAATAGTGGAAAATAATATTAAAATGTGCTATAATTTTTTGCATGAATAATAAAATAAAGAAGAAGTTCATCGGAAAGCGATATACTCTCATTCTTTTTGCTTTTATTGTTCTTGCTATTTTCATGTTTCTCCTTAACCGAAGTGAAAAATACAATGTGCAGCGCATATATGGAGAAAGCATTCATGCAAGACGGGAGTTTCTGCATGACACTGTAGAAAATCTTGTTCTTGATATCAATTCCACAAAAGACAACAGCATTGAAATGTATAAAACCATGCTGGATTCTGATTTTCCCATCGTTAAAAAAAATATAGGTCAGCGTGGTCTTTCTTACCTGAGGGAATATGTGGGCACTCATAATATGGGTAATTCAATTACCATGCACTGCGGTTATATTGCCTATAATTCCCGTGACTATGATGTGATTGAAGATACATTAAGTCTGCTTCCCTTTAACTGGGAGGGGGATGAAAGTGTTTTTGATCAGGCTTTTGTTGCTTACAAAAAAGTAGAGTTTTCCGGAACCACTTATGTTTACGGTTATCTGCGGGTGGGAATGGAAGAATCTCTGGAACGTATTTTCCGCGGTAAGATTCATGGAATGAAATTTTCTTCTCCGGAAACAAATCTTGTCATCAGAAAAATTTTAAACTACTCTGGCGGATCCAATTATGCAGCCTGTCTGGTAAACAGGAATGAAGCCTCCAAAGAAGGAAGCTACTATTCTACAGAAAGTGAAAATGAAAGTTTCAGACCCTTTGCCGATGAGCTTGAAAGACTTGCACATAGCGGAAGGTCTTATCTTATTCAGAGAATACCGGGAAATGACAGGGAACAGCTTGTGGGATTTTCCATGCTGGAAAAAAGTCTCAACTGGGTCATTACCATGGTTACGGTTTCTGAACTTATAGACGAAATTACCCCTGTGATGATAGGTGAAGAAAAAGTTGAAATCAGTTCACTGGCAGTAGTTCCTGTGGGAATTGTGCTCATGCTGCTTTTAATTCTTGCACTCTTTTACTGTATTATCGCAGATCAGAAGCGCTATAACCGCAATCAGCGTAAGCTTAAGGAACAGGTTGATTTTGATGCCCTCACAAAAGCAAACAGCCGTCAGTTTGGTAAAGAAGATCTGGCATTTGCCTGGAGGCGTTTTCTTACAAACCCTAAAAATGCTCCTGCCATAATGTTTATGGACCTGGACAAGTTCAAGCACATAAATGACTTTTATGGTCACGAAGCAGGAGACCTTGTTCTTCAGGGTGTGGTAAAAAAAATCTACGATACAATCCGTCATTCTGATGTCCTTATCCGCTGGGGTGGAGATGAGTTTCTTGGAATTTTCAATGGGCTTGAAAAAGCAGACGTTGCCCGTTTTGCAAAAAAACTGCTTGAAGCAATTGAAAACTTAAAAATAGAGTATCAGGGAAAAGTTTTACAGGTAACAGCTTCTCTGGGCTTTTCATTTTTTCTTGAAAGCGACAATGATGAAGAAGATGTGGTAAAGCGGGCAGACAACGGACTTTATGAATGTAAGGGTGCTGGCGGAAACACCTTCTTTATTGTGTAAATAATCTTCAACAAAACTTCTGATTTTTCCCGTTTTTCTCCCCATAGCAATTCTTTTTGCAATCCGCTAAAATGTAGCCATGGAACAGTACAAGAAAGAATTTATTGATTTTATGGTTGAGTGCAAGGTACTCAAGTTCGGATCTTTCACTTTAAAAAGCGGACGTCATTCTCCATTTTTCATGAACGCAGGGGCTTATGTTACGGGAAGCCAGCTTATGCGTCTGGGTGAGTACTATGCTCAGGCAATTCATGCAAACTTTGGTGATGATTTTGATGTGCTCTTTGGTCCGGCCTACAAGGGTATTCCACTTTCTGTTGCAACAACAATCGCTTATTCTAAGCTTTATGGAAAGGAAATAAGATACTGTTCAAACCGCAAGGAAGCAAAAGATCACGGTGCAGACAAGGGCCTTCTTCTTGGAAGTGATTTAAAAGACGGAGACAGGGTTGTAATTATTGAAGACGTTACCACAAGCGGTAAATCTATTGATGAAACATATCCTATTGTGGCAGAAGCTGCAAAGGTAAAAGTTATTGGTGAAATTGTAAGTCTTAACCGCGAAGAAAGGGCTCCTGATTTGGGTGCAGACGGTAAACCCCAGAGTGCTCTTGAAAGAATCACGGAAAAATACGGTTTCCCTGCCTGTGCAATTGTGAGCATGAGTGAAGTGGTTGAACAGCTTTACAAAAAAGGTTCAGAAGGCGTTATAACCGACGAGATTAAGGCAGAAATTGACGCGTATTATAAAGAATGGGGCGTGTGAAAAATTATGGAAAAGAAAACCAGAGTATTCATTGACGGCAGCGAAGGCACAACCGGACTTCGTATTCATGAGCGCTTTGCGGGGCGGGATGATATTGAACTTTTAAAAATTAACCCCGAGCTTAGAAAGGATACGGAAGAAAGAAGCAGACTCATAAATCAGTCTGACGTAACATTTCTCTGTCTTCCTGATGCGGCTGCAAGAGAAGCAGTGTCTCTGGTAAAAAATCCAGACGTTTGCATAATTGATACTTCTACTGCCCACAGAACAGAAAACGGATGGGCTTATGGTTTTCCTGAACTTTCTGCAGACCACAGGAAGGCAATTAAAAATGGAAAACGTATTGCAGTTCCAGGCTGCTATGCTTCTGGTTTTATTTCCCTTGCATACCCTCTGGTAAAAAAAGGTCTTCTTGCAGCAGATTATCCTTTTGTAATAAACGCTGTTTCCGGCTACAGTGGCGGAGGAAAAAAACTTATTGCCGCTTACGAAGAAGAAGGAAGGGATAAAAAATTTGACTCTGCCCGTATGTATGGCTGGGCTCAGAACCACAAACACTTAAAGGAAATGAAAGCAATTCCAGGTCTTGAAGCAGAACCAGTTTTTCTTCCAATGACAACAAACTATCACAGTGGAATGGTAGTACAGCTTCCTCTTTTTGCAAAACTGATGAAAGTGAAAAAAACTCCTCAGGAAGTAAGAGACTTTTTTGCTGACTATTACCGGGATGAAAAATTCATTAAGGTGATGGACTTTGGTTTTGAAGCAGAAGAAGGTGCTGTCTTCTCCGATGCCTGTGCCGGCTGGGACGGAATGCAGATTTTTGTTACAGGAAACGAAGAGCGCCTTGTTGTCTCTTCCCGCTTTGATAATCTTGGAAAAGGTGCCAGTGGTGCGGCAGTTCAATGCCTGAATATTTTACTGGGCTGTGATGAAGCTAAGGGGCTGGTGCTGTAATGTCTTATGAAATGGTGATGGGAAACCATGCGATTGCTCTTGGTGCAATGGCGGCCGGTGTAAATCTTGTTGCAGGTTATCCGGGAACTCCTTCTTCGGAAATTATTGAGACTGTTGCAAAATACCGTGAAAAAACCGGTGTGTATGTGGAATGGTCTGTGAATGAAAAAGCAGCGGCAGAAGTTGCGGCGGGTGCTTCCTATTCAGGTTCCAGAAGCCTTATCACCATGAAGCAGGTTGGACTTAATGTTGCAAGCGATCCCGTTATGTGCCTTTCATATGTGGGTGTTAAAGGCGGCATGGTAATAGTTAGTGCAGATGATCCGGGTCCAATTTCCAGTCAGACAGAACAGGACACAAGACAGTTTGGTCTTTATTCAAAAATACCAGTGCTTGATCCTTCTACTCCGGCAGAAGCATACCGTATGGTACAGGAAGCCTTTGAACTTTCTGAAAAATATGGAACTCCGGTTATACTGCGCCCTACAACAAGAGTTTGTCACGCTTACGAGAGTATGGAAATAGCAGAACTCCCTCCACAAAGGGAACGCGGAGTTTTCCAGAAGGACTCTAACCGCTGGGTAATTTTTCCACGCCTGTCTTTTGCCAATCACAAAAAAATCGTTCAGAGAAACGAAGAACTTCTTCCGGAAGAATTTTCAAAAAGCAGCATGAATGCCCTGGAATGTGGGGACACAAAAGAAAAAGTTTCCTGTTCCATGCTGGGAATTGCTACAGGCGGAATAAGTTACACTTATGTAAAAGAAGCCCTTAAATCACTTGGGGAAGAGTATCCTGAAAATCAGTTAATAAAAAATATGACTGTGTTCAAAGTGGGAACTCCCTATCCTTTTCCCGCTCCTCTTGCAAAGGAATTACTTTCATCCTGTGAACGGGTGCTTTGTGTAGAAGAACTGGATCCTGTAATTGAAAGGGAACTGCTTCTTGTTTTGGGTAAGTGTCAGTGCGGAAGTGAAGTGTGCGGAAAACTTACCGGCGACATGCCCTGTGCAGGAGAGAATACAATTGCGATTGTAAAAAATGCGATTGCTTCGTTTGTAGGTTTGGAAAAAAATCTTTCTGATGAAGAAAATGAAATTTCAGTACAGGCCGACTATCCTGATCTGCCGGTTCGTCCTCCTGTTTTATGTGCAGGCTGTCCTCACAGAGGTTCCTTTTATGCAGTAAAGCAGGCTATGAAAGGTAAGAAGACCGTTTACTGCGGAGACATTGGATGTTACACGCTTGGTAATGCAAAACCGCTTGAAATGTGCGACACCTGTCTCTGTATGGGTGCTGATGTTACAATGGCTCAGGGCTTTTACCATAATGCACCTGACACTTATTGTTTTTCATTTATTGGTGACTCAACTTTCTTTGCATCTGGAATTACTGGTGTGGTAAATGCAGTTTACAATCAGGCAAAACTTACCCTTTGTGTTTTGGATAATTCTACAACTGCAATGACAGGACATCAGCCTCATCCTGGAACTGGAAGAACCATGATGGGTGACATCACGGAAAAAATCAGCATACCTAAAATTCTTGAGGCAATAGGTGTTAAGCCTGTAATTGAAGTTGACCCCTTTAACCTGAAGGATGCTGTTGACGCAGTTAAAAGTGCAAGTGAAAGCCAGGGAGTGAGTGCTATAATATTTAAGTCTCCCTGCATCTCCATTGCAAAACAGGTGGGCTATACTTTTCCAAATCCCAAAAGTGTAGAAAGGGAAAAATGCATTGGCTGTAAAAAGTGCATAAATGAACTTGGCTGCCCTGCAATATCCCTTGATGCAAGTGATAAAAAGCCGGTGATAGAAACCTCTCTTTGCACGGGCTGTTCTCTTTGCAGTCAGGTTTGTCCTGTAAAGGCAATAGGCTGAATCAGATTTACTAAAGAATCAGATTTCTTTTCCGTCAAGCACAGCTTTTTTTAATTCTCCGTTTTTGTAGCAGAGTTTTAATGAAAAGAAAGGCTGTGTTTTGTCGGCAAGAAGACGGAGAAAAATTTTATCTCCTTCCCAGAGGGTTAAGTTTTCTATCTGCGATTTTTTTACCCATTCAAGAT
Organism: Treponema sp.; assembly: GCA_016282455.1. Lineage (GTDB taxonomy): Bacteria > Spirochaetota > Spirochaetia > Treponematales > Treponemataceae > Treponema_D. Next base: position 10,876 of record JAEEKM010000051.1, read on the forward strand.
TCCCCTCATTGCATTGAATCATGCTGCCTGAAAAATCGCTGCTGGTGTAGAGGTGCATGTATTCTGCTTCGTGGTCATCAGAATTAAAAGTAACAATTCCACGGAAGGAAAAGGAATTTAATGTAAGGCCTGTTTCTTCTTTTACCTCCCTTAACAGACAGTCTTCGGGGCTTTCTTGAAATTCAAAGTGTCCGCCTACACCAATCCATTTGTCGTGATTTTCATCATTTTTCTTTGTGACTCTGTGCAGCATGAGGTAACTTTCATCTTTTTCCAGATAGCAGAGAGTGGTGAGTCTTGGTTTTGAAAAGTCTGTCATGCAGTCAGTATAGGTTACCTTGGGAAACTTGTCTATAAGAAGTCAATGTGGTATATTTTGAGGGGAGAGGATTTTTTGATGAATGTTGTTGCAGTGATTGTTCTTTGCATGATTCCGCTTGTGGCGGCTTTTCTTTGCACGGCACTTCTTATGAAAAGTTTTAAGGTGATGCATGGACTTTTGGCCTGCCTGCTTGGGGCCCTTGTGGTTATTCCTGTTTCACTCATTCAGTTTTTTTTAGGACGCACTGAGTATTTTACGTCCGGAACGCTGATTTCCCTGCTTTTGCAGACGGTTCTGCTCAACGGAATTATTGAAGAAGTTTTTAAAATGTCTGTGCTTTTTCTTATTCCTGCAAAGAATGTTCAGTTAAAAGAGTTCCTTGCTTATTCGGCGCTTTCTGCCCTTACACTTGCCTGTGTGGAAACTTTGATTTACCTTGTGGGCGGAAGTCACGCATTTGAGCTCAGGCTTTTGACTGCAGTGGTCATTCATGTATGCTGCGGTTTTTTGTGCGGACTTTTTGTTTATACCGTAAGGCACGCTTCTACAAAATTTGCGCCTTTTGTATTTGCCATGCTGCTTCATGGAATTTACGATTATTTTGCCATGTTCCCTCTGAAAAGCCCATTCTTTTATTTTTCAATCGCGGTAATTCTTGTGGCAATAGTGGAATGCCGGGTGCGTTATCGTTCTGTAACAAGCGCTTGACACTTTTTTATTTTTTGTGTAGTATACATGAACA
>JAEEKM010000052.1 GCA_016282455.1 Treponema sp.
ATTGTTACCGACTAAAGCCTCGCGGCGGGAATCCAGGTTCACAAAACCATCACTGAATGCCGCCATATCTGCAAGGGACATCTGGAGTTCCTTCCATGAACGGTTACGCACTTCGTTATGAATTTTAGCCTGCTCCTGAAGAATACAGTCAAGCATCTCGCTCTGGGCAAAAAGAATCTTACACAACCTGATCACTTTTGAATCTTCCATAATAACATCCCTCGGAAAATAGTTCTTTGATGTATTTATCGGAAAAATAAAAGTTTGCTTTAGGAATTTGTTTTTTTATAGGGATTTTTCGGACGGAATTTTATTTTGGGCTAAATACCCACTTTACAAATGAAAAGTTATTTTTACCATCAACCTGCCTTGCGGGGTTCCGCCATTCGGCTCCATTGCTTCGCAATCTGCCTCCGGCAGCCCCCTCCAGTCAGGCGTAGGTTTTTAATTCAGAATTTCTATAAATCAGCCTTCCAGAGACCGTGAAGATTGCAGTAGGCATAAACACTTACGGCTTTTTCACCCTCCTGCAGAGTAAAGCAGGCTTCAGGTTTATCTCCTGCCTTAAGGTTTACGCGGTAAAAGCCTTTGTCTGTCTCAAGAAGAATCCACTCAATAAAGTGGGCTTCCAGCATGGGGTGCTCAACGGAACCAACTTTTACACAGACAGAAGACCCCTTCACTTCTGCCACTGGAACATGCTTTTCCTGGGCAGCATCAGTGGTATTTGCCACAAGCTCAGCCACCTTTTCACCGCAGCAGGTAATACCCGGGCACTTGGGTTCAAAAACAGTCAGAATCTGACCGCACTTATTGCATTTGTAAAATTTCATTGTCTTTCTCCTTCACAGGTTTGTATGTGCTTTTTTTATTGTAACACGGAAAGACTTATTTTGCCAGTTTTTTGTTGCCAAACCACAAAAGCAGTGAGAATCCCCAGGTGATGAGTAAAATAAGCGGCATTACAATCCAGCCGGTGTTAAGGCCTGCGAAGAAGAATCCGTACCAGTCATATTCAGGAAGGGCGCGGCCGTTTACCTGGTGCAGGAATACGTTGGGGACATAAAAGAGGGCATAAAGGACCATGGGGCATACTCCCCAGAGGCTTTCTTTAAAAGAAATTTTTGTCTCTCTTTCAAAAAATACAAACTGCACAATGCACAAAAGCGGAGTCACAAGATGCATAAAAAGATTTGCATTGGCAAAAAGATAAAGCGGATTATAGGTCACGGTAGGGGCAAGGAAAAAGACGGTTACCATCATGGTAAGGGTAACGCCGGTTGTTGCCGCAAGACTTAACAGGTGCAGCCACTTTGGAATGGAAGTTCTTTTTCCCCGCAGAATATCCGCTTCAAAAAAAGCAAGCACCAGTGCGGTAAGGGCTGCAAGAATCTTTGAGTCTACCGTAAAAAACTTAAAGGCACTCAAGCCCAGGGCAGAAAAAACATCAATTTTCCCCATGAACTCAAAGCCTGTAAACATTGCCACAAAGGCAAAGACCGTCAGGGCAAACACAAGCAGGTTCAGCCCAAGAGACACTTTTGTCTTAAGATTATTCATAAACACTTCCCTTTCTCTTTTTATAAAAAGAATTAAAATACTGCGTCAATCACCTCTGTAACGTGGCTTACCGGAATGAATTTTATACCTGCCTTTACATGCTCAGGTATGTCATCCAGGTCACGAACATTTGCCTGTGGAATAAGAATGGTTTTTATCTTATTCCTTTTTGCAGCAACAGTTTTTTCACGAAGACCGCCAATCGGGAGCACCTGTCCTGTAAGGGAAAGTTCTCCGGTCATGGCAAGGTTTGCCTTAATCTTCTTTCCACTAAAAAGGGAAACAAAAGTTGTTGCCATGGTAATGCCTGCACTAGGTCCGTCCTTGGGGGTTGCTCCCTCAGGAATGTGAAGGTGCACGGTATTTTCTTCAAACCACTTTGCTTCTTTGTAACCCTTTTCTATAGCATACTGCTTGGCCCAGTTCATTGCAATCTGAGCACTTTCTTTCATAACATCGCCCATCTGTCCTGTAAGCTGAAGGCCGCCCTTGCTGGAAGCAAAACTAATGCTTTCCAAAAGAAGTGTGTCTCCGCCCATGCTGGTCCATGCAAGACCAATTGCAGTTCCGGGAACATTTGCCCTCTTTATCTGACTTTCATCAAAGACTGCCTTACCCAGGTACTTGCGCACTTCAGGAATATCAATGGTAAAGGCCTGTTTTGCCATAAAGGCTTCAAGTTTTGCAGTCTCTTTCTGTTTAATAAGATCCTGCTTGTCATGCTCTGCGTGCCACCTGTTAAAGGCTTCCGTCTTTTCCTTTGGAGGACAGGCACCAAGATCAGGAAGTTTTACCGGAGGATTTTTCTTTTCAAACTCACCCAGTTTTTCAAAAACCAGCTTGCGGTTAATCTTATCAATGCACTTTTCAAAATTGCGCACACCAGCCTCGCGGGCATATTCTGTTGCAATCAGCTGAAAAGCCTGTTTTGTAAACTTAACCTGACTCTTCTTAAAGCCGTTTTTTGCCAGGTTCTTTGGAAGAAGATATTTTTTTGCAATCTCAATCTTTTCCTGGTCAATGTAGCCTGAAAGTTCAATAATTTCTGCACGGTCAAGCAGAGGACGGGGAATTGTGTCCAGAGTATTTGCCGTAAGAATAAAGAACACATTGCTCACGTCAAAGGGCAGATCAAGATAGGTGTCGCGGAAGTTTACATTCTGCTCGGGGTCAAGCACCTCAAGAAGTGCTGCACTTGGGTCTCCCTGGGCACTTGCATTCATCTTGTCCACTTCGTCAATCATAAAGACAGGACTTCTGCTCTTTGTAATCTTAAGGCCGGTAATAATCTGTCCGGGAACAGCACCAATATAGGTTCTTCTAAAGCCCTTTATTTTTGCTTCGTCATGCTCACCGCCCACGCTAAAACGGTAGAAGGGTTTATG
>JAEEKM010000053.1 GCA_016282455.1 Treponema sp.
GATATTCGTGCTGATAGGAAAGTGCCATTTTTTCTTCCTATAATTCTTTTTCAAGTTCTTCTATTTCTGCATTCCAGAGAGCGGCACTTGCATCACTTGGCATTCTCCAGTCACCTCTTGGAGAAAGACTTACAGTTCCAACTTTTGCACCGTCCGGCATGCAGCTTCTCTTAAACTGCTGGCTGAAAAATCTTCTGTAAAAAACTTTAAGCCAGGAAAGAATCACATCTGCCTTGTAATCTTCAGAAAAGGCTTCTTTTGCAAGAAAGAGAATCTTCCTGGGTGAAAAACCAAAACGCAGCATGTAATATAGAAAGAAATCATGAAGTTCGTAAGGGCCCACAATGCTTTCCGTTTTCTGACTGATGTTTCCTTTTTCAGGAGGTAAGAGTTCAGGGCTTACGGGAGTGTCCAGAATATCATCTAACACCGCAGAAAGTTTTTCTTTCCCATTAGATAGCGCTTCTTTAGAAAACCATGCCACCAGATGACGGACAAGGGTTTTGGGAATAGAGGCGTTTACTCCGTACATGCTCATGTGGTCTCCGTTGTAGGTGCACCAGCCTAAGGCAAGTTCACTTAAATCTCCGGTTCCTATTACAAGACCATTTGTTTTGTTTGCAATGTCCATGAGAATCTGTGTTCTCTCGCGGGCCTGAGAGTTTTCGTAGGTAACATCGTGAACGCTTTCGTCCTGTTCAATGTCTGCAAAGTGCTGCCTTACTGCCTTCTGAATGTTCACTTCTTTAAGTGAGGCTCCGGTTTCTTTTGCAAGGTTTACGGCATTGGAATAAGTGCGGTCTGTAGTTCCAAAACAGGGCATGGTCACGCAGGTAATTTTTTCCCGAGAAATGCTGCATTTGTCAAAAGCACGGGCAGTAACAAGAAGGGCAAGGGTAGAGTCCAGTCCGCCTGAAAGACCGATAACTGCGCTCTGTGCATGAATGTGCCTGAGTCTTTTTGCAAGTCCTTCCGCCTGCATTTCTATTACAGAAAGACTTCTTTCGTTAAGGGCATCGCTTTCGTCAGGAACAAAGGGATGTTTGGGAACTCCGCCTATGAGTTTTGCAGAGTTTTTTTCTTTAGATTCATTTTGTGAAGAAAAACCGATGGAAACTTTTTCGCTGTTACCGCAAAAATCATTTTCACCAAGTTCAATTTCAATTACTTCGTAGTTTTCATAACTGTCGTTCAAAGTTCTTCTGCTGGAAGAGGTAAAACTGTTTGTGCGAAGCCTTTCCTGGTAAATGCGCTCCATGTCCAGGTCTGCAATAAGAAGGGTATTCTTTGGGGCAAAGGGTTTTGACTCCGCCTTAATGCTTCCGTTAAGGGCAATAAGATTGTGTCCGCTGAAAATCATGTCTGTGGAACTTTCGTCGTGGCTTGCATCAGCATAAATGTAGGCAGAGAGGGTTTTTGCAGAATGTGCACTTACCAGCATGCGGCGGTAGTCTGCTTTTCCAACCACTTCGTTTGAGGCGCTTAAGTTTGCAATAACTGTTGCCCCTGCAAGACAGTGCTTTAATGAAGGAGATGAGGGGACCCATAAATCTTCGCAGATTTCACAGGCAATTTTTATTGAAGAATCGTCCTTGTCGCAGAAAATGATGTCAGTTCCAAAAGACACTTCGTCAAAGCGTTCTGAAAGTTTAATGCTGGTAATGCTTTTTGAAGGAGCGGGAGTAAAGTAGCGCCTTTCGTAGAATTCACTGTAATTGGGAATATATGTTTTGGGCACCATGGCAAGAATTTTTCCGTTCTGTATAAAAGCCGCACAGTTGTAAATGGCATCGTCTACCACAAGGGGGAGTCCTGTGGCAAAGAGAACCTGGGTTCCTGCGCTTTCGTCTGCAATGCGCTCTAACTGTCTTTCTGCTTCATCAAGAAGAGAGTGCTGTAAAAAAAGGTCTCCGCAAGTGTAGCCTGTAATGGAGAGTTCTGGAAAAACAAGGAGTTTAACGTTTTTAGCGTCAGCTTCCTTAACAAGAGAAATTATAATATCTGCGTTTTTTTTGCAGTCTGCCACTGTAAGTTCGGGGCTCACTGCCGCCACACGAAGAATGCTGTATTTCATAAAAACTACTATATCAGAATAAAGAAGTAAAATCCACTAAACTCTCAATTTATTTTTCCGACAATGAAGAGAGGACGATTGTATGATTAGGAATAAAGGGGTTTTACTGGCATTTTTCTTTACATGCCTTACACTTTCACCGCTGGCTGCATTATCTGTTTCACTTCAGATTGTGCAGGTTGATGCGGCCCATGACGAAGTGCGTTCTCCCTCATACCTGATTGAAACCGGAATCATGGACTATTTTTTTGAACAGGGCGTGATTGTAAGCAATCTTCCTGCAGTACTTGCTTCTTCTGATAAGAAAAATGCAGAGGCAGTAAGAAAGGGGCTTTCCGATTCCCAGTCAGGTGCTCTGGATTACTACGTTCAGCTTTTTGTGGAATACACCCATAACAGCCTGAATGACAGTCCGGATGCAAAACTTTTAAGCAGCATTAAAGAAGTTAAGTGGACAATCTTTGATGTTGACACCCAGAAAGAACTTGGCAGCTGGAATAAAAAAATTGAAAAGCTCATGAGAAATCAGAACACGGAAATCGGCATTACTAATTTTGCCAGTGACCTTGCAGTTGAAATATATTCATTCCTTCTGAAAAGGTAGGGGTAAGGACGGAATTTATGCGAAGAACATTTTTGATTGGAACACTGCTTTTAACATTCTCTGCACTTAATGCAGCCCAAGTCTTTGGTGAAAATCTTTCCATTGACGGCCGCATGGTTGTTGCAGGCGAGGGGGAACTTCCTCCCGGACTTTTTGTTAAGGCACAGGGATATCTTCCAGGCGATACAATTTCCCTTACAAACCCTACTACGGGAAAACAGATATCACTTTTGAACCTGGGAACCCTTGATCCTTCCGGCGGAGTGACCCTGCTTCTTTCTCCGGAGAGTGCAGAGTCTCTTGGCGTAAGTGCCGGTGAGAACATGGACGTAAAACTCAATCAGCGTTCTGAAATGTATGATTCTCTTGTTACCGGAAATGCTTTCCTTTCTGCGCCTGAGAAAAAAAGTGAACCTGTCCTTGCTTCTACAAACGAAATTACTTATGATGAGGGCGACTATTCTTACGATGACTATGATGACGACGGAGATTTTTTAAGTTACAAAAAAAACATTGAGCAGCCTTCTCCTGCAGATGAGTTTCCTATTGTGGCTGAAAATGATTCTCCTGCCAGTGAGCCGCTTGCACAGAAAGAACCGGAAGTGGAAGCAGAAGTTGAACCTCTTGCCTACGAGCGTTTTGAGGCAGATGAACTTCCCCTTCAGTCTTCTTTTGCAGACCAGATAAAGGATGAACCTGCCCCTGCCGCAGACCTTTCTCCTGCCGAAGAAGTTGCAGCCGCTGAGCCCCTTCCCAAGAGTGAACCTGATTTTTCACTTGAGCCTGTTTCAAGAGATGAACTTCTTGCTTTTTCTCCACTCAGAGAAAATACTCTGGAAGAACATAAAAATGCAGAAGCTGAAGAAAATGTTAAGCCTGAGTCTGACAGTCTTTACGAACTTGTAAATGATGCAGAACCTCCTCTTTCTATGCCTGAAGAAATTCCTTCTGAAAATGAAGATGAACCTCTGGCTGATTTTTCTCAGGAAGACCAGCGTTCATGGGAAGCAGAAGCAATTGTTCCTGAAGAACCCATTGATGAACCTGTTGCAGAACCAGAACCGGAACTTCCGCAGATTGACGAGAACCGTGCTGCTTCAAAAGATGCAGGTGGCGAAGATGTTGCTTCCGTTGAACCTGCTGAAAAGGTAATTGAAGAACCTATTGATGAGCCTCTTATTGAAGAGCCTGTTATAGAAGAACCTTCCGTGGATGAAAACCGCCCTGTTGCAGGAGACCTGGCAGGGGAGGAAGTGACTTCTCTTGAACCTGCACCAAAAGTTGTAGAAGAAGAACCTCTTCCTGTGGAGACAATTCCTGAAGAAGTTGTTCCAGAAGAAGTTATTGATGAAAACCGTGCAGTTGCATCAGACAAGGCCGGTGAAGAAGTAATTTCTGCTGAGCCTGCTGAAAAAGAGCCTTTGGTAGAAGAACCCGCTCTTGATGAAAAAGCAGGAGAAGAAGTATCTGCCAATGAACCCGAGCCTGAGTTTGATGAAAACCGCCCCGTTCAGTCTGACCTGGCTGGCGAAGAAGTTAACTCTGCCGAGCCAAAAGAAAAAGAGCCTTCCCTTGAAGAAAAAGAAGGTGAAGACGTTACTTCCGTAGAACCAGAACCTGGTGTAGATGAGGGTAGGGAAGTTGCCGCTGACCTTGAGGGTGAGAATGTTGCAGAAAACGAACCAGTGCTTGCACCAGAAGTAAGCGATGAACCTGAAGTGGAAGTTGTCTCTGGCGAAGAAGACAATTATAGTGCCATCGTACTTATTCCTGCAGATGCAAAGGTTCCGGAGGCTGAAGAAGCACCTCTTGAAATTACACCGGTTCCCGTTAAGGAAGAAGAAAAACCTGCTCTGACTGGAGAAGGAATTGCTTCTCATCTTGTGGAAAGCGAAAATCTTCTTCCTGCCGGCTACTATGTGCAGATTGCAACAATGGAATCTCAAGAAGCACTTGAGTCACTCCTTAAGACTTACTACAAGTATCCGCTCGTGTTTTTAAAGACTAAGAGTGGTGCTTACAGAGTGCTGATCGGTAAACTTTCAGAAGACGAGTACGGCGCAGTTCTTGCAAAGTTCAAGGCCTTCGGCTTTAAGGATGCCTTCCTCCGTCACCTGAAATAAAGTGTTTAACGAAC
>JAEEKM010000054.1 GCA_016282455.1 Treponema sp.
CGCTGAATGCGGAAAAAATTATGTGAGAAAAACATGGGTTTATTTGGATTTGGTAAAAAGAAAAAAGACGAAACACAGACAGACAAAAAACAGGGAACAGACAGTCAGTCCCAGCAGGAAATTCTTGCGGAAGAAAAAAATGACATGATTCAGGGAGTGGAAGACCTTTCTGAAACGACTGTAAAAGAAGTAATGGTTCCGCGAATTGACGTAGACTTTCTTTCCATAGACACTCCGTCAGATGAACTGCTTCTTCGCTTAACGGAAAGCGGCCACTCAAGAATTCCTGTTTATGAAACTTCCATAGACAACGTGGTAGGTGTTCTCTACGTTAAGGATTTGATTGCGGCTATTGCACACGGACAGGAAATCAATCTTGAAAAAATAATCCGCAAGCCCTACTTTGTTCCGGAGAGTAAGCGCATTGACAGTCTGCTCAGGGAATTTAAAAGAAGGCACGTGCACATTGCAGTTGCCATTGATGAATACGGCGGAATAAGCGGCATTGTCTGCATGGAAGATATTATTGAAGAAATTGTAGGTGACATTCAGGATGAGTTTGACCACGAGAGAGAAGACATTTTAAGCCTCTCACAGAACGTCTGGCTCTGCGATGCCCGCGTTGACCTGGATGATTTGAATGAAACAATTGACGCACACTTCCCCACAGAAGACTTTGACACTCTGGGCGGATTTGTGTTTGACCTCTTTGGTAAGATTCCGGTGAAGTTTGAAAAAGTAAGCTGGGAAAACTACGACTTTATCGTACAGGAAATGGAAGGTCACAAAGTGAACCTGATAAAAGTCATTTACAGGGGCGAAGAGTCCGGCCAATAGACAGGCATTTTTTACGGGTGGGAGGAAAAATGAAAGGACACTTTTTTGAAAAAAAATCAGCAGGTATTTTATTTGCAATCCTTCTTGTGCAGCCTTTTAGTCAGACTCTTTTTGCACAGGGCTCTTCAAACAGCAGTCTGACTGCACTTGAACTTTTTGAAAAAGGAAACGAAGCCCAGCAGAAGGGTGAATATTTTTCTGCCATAGAACACTACAGGGAAACCCTTGAAAAAAATCCCCAGTTTGGAGAAGTGTGGTTTAACATGGCAAAGTGCTGCTACATTCTCGGGGACTACGACCTTGCAGTAGAGTATGCGGACAAAGCAGAACTATATTCACGGAACTTTTCACAGATAAAAAACCTTAAGGGAATGACCCTTCTTGCCCTGGGAAAATTTTCTGAAGCCAGGGAAATTTTTCTTGAAGTTCTTAAAACCTACCCTAACGACATTGATGCCCGCTTTGGTCTTGCAGAACTGGACCTTTACAACGGAAGCCTTACTGCCGCCCAACAGCGCTACCTTGACGCACTTAAACGGGACGGCACAAACAGAAAAGCCCTTCTTTCACTTGCCCTTGTCTGTCAGGAACAGGGTAACGATGACGGAGCAGAACGCTACATTAAACAGGCACTTGTCCATCACTCTGGGGAAGCAGACGTACACTACCTTGCCGCATACCTTGGAGCAAGAAGAGGTAAACTAGAAGAAGCAGAACGCTATGCCCGCGGTGCAGTTCAGATTCGCGGTGACTACGACAAAGCCTACGAACTTCTTTCACAAATTCTTTACGCACAGGGCCGCTACTCCGAAGTGATTGACCTTTGTGATTTTAGGATCGGAAGAAACCGTTCATTAAACTCAGCCTGGTACCTGCGTGGTCTTGCAGAAAAAAAACTCGGCAACAAAAGCCGTGCGATTGAAACCTTTAACACTGGTCTTGAAATCTTCCCGCAGGACGAAGTGATGCGCCTTGCCCTTGAACAGATTGTTGCAGATGAACTTCCGCTCGAAGACAAAAGACGTTCCCAGTGGGCAAAGTACCACATTGCAAAGGCCTCTGAACACAACAAAAACTTTGACGGCCCAAGTGAACGCTACGAATACCAGAAGGCTCTTTCAATCGACCCGTTAAACCAGCAGGCACGCCAGTCTTTTGCAGACATGCTCTCCCGCGACAACCTGTATGAACTTTACTTAAAGCAGCTGGAGTTCATAAACGAAAACTTTTATACCCCTTCGCAGGAAAAAAACAGTCAGACTCCCAGAAAAGACGAGAACACTCCTCTTGTTAAAAAAACTTCACAGCAGATTAAAAACGATGACACAAGGGAAGCCCTTGAAAGCATGATGACGGATAATCTTTCCCACAAGTGGAACATTGACCCCTTCTACCTTGATAAAACAAGATGGAACATAGGCATTTACTTTTCAAAAGATCCCGTTCAGCTCATTCATTCAGACGTTGAAGAAACCATTGCAGTTGCAGCAAAGGATATTTTCAGCGGTACAGCCCTTACTGCAGTGGATGTTCAGACAGAAGCAATCAGCGGTTACGGAGAAGCCTACAGAAAGGCACGTGAAGCAAAGCGCGATTATTTTGCCATACTTCGGGTTCAGGAAACTGACCGTTCCTTTACGCTTGATGCAGACATTTACTCTGCCCGCACGGGAACAAAAACTTCTGACCTTCATGTTTACCGCACAGGTAACGACAGGGTGGCACGTACTTTGCGCAGGTTCAGGCAGGCGGTACTGGACATTCTTCCCATCAGGGGCGTAGTTCTGGAAAATACACAGGGGCAGCTTCTTGTTGATCTTGGAAAAAATGACGGCATTACAAAGGGTGCTCAGTTTGATGTTGTAAAAAAAGGAAGCATTCAGACAAACGACACAGGTCCCGGCATTCATTACAAAGGCAACGCAGTACTGGGAACTTTTGTAACAGAAATCTCTGACGAAGAAATCTCCGAGGGAAAGTTTACAAAAAAAGGTTTTTATGACGTGCTTAACGTTGGAGACGAAATTGTTCTTACAAAACTTTCCGAAGCAGAAATTGAAAGTCAGGATGGAAACGCAGCCACAGACACTAGACCTGCCGCAGACAGCGAAGGTTCACCTGTGACTCCTCAGGCAAGTGCCGCAGAACGTGAAGCCTTAAAAGAAAGTTTTGCAGCACAGCTTAGGGAATCGCCTCTTATAAGAATGATTGAATCAATACTGTAAAAAAAGTTCAGGGAATCTGGTAGAGGGTAAGGGTACTCTCTATCCACTTCCTGCTCAGGGCTGAATAGGCTTCTTCCACCAGCAAAAACTCAGAGAGTGCCTCAGGATACATTCCGGAAAAATAGTAAGACTCTCCCAGATAAAAATGTGCCCGGTTACTTACAGAAAGACTTCTGTTCTGTCCAAGAAATTTTGTCAGGGCAGAAATTGAATCAGAATATTTTTTCTGAATGAAAGAAGTTCTTAACACTTCAAACAAAAGATATTCATCTCCGCCGGGAGGACTCATGAGGTCATCTTCAAAAACATAAGGTTCAAGCAGCGCCTGGGCAAGTCTTTTCTTTTTTGCACTGTCCCCGTTCTTTTTTCCAATCAGCTCAAGGGCTTTTCTGTGGGCTTCAGGAGAAATTTGTGAAACATGAATTTCTTCGCCGTCTCCCAGAACATCAATAAAAGGAAGGGGCTGGTCACGCAGCTGGTTCTTTGAATATTCCCTGTCTTTTTGTTCAGGCACCTGTTCGGGAAGATTTGAATTTTTCTGTGAACGGGTTTTAACTTTTGTGCCCTTAACGGTTGCATTCACACCAGGCAGAAGGACTGTGTAAGTTGTACCGCTTTCATCTGTAGAAGGAAGGGCATCTAATTCTTCGTCGTAGTAAAGTTCACTGTCGGTCTCGTAAGTTCCGGGCGCAGTAATGGTAAGAACGGCATAATAGTATTCACGCTTATCGGGA
>JAEEKM010000055.1 GCA_016282455.1 Treponema sp.
GGCAATGAGCATCGCAAAAATGGGAAGCGGCTGTACTCTTCTTGGTTACTACATGTATCACGGCGGAACAAACCCGGAAGGTAAACTTTCAACACTGGAAGAAAGCAAGGCAACAGGTTCCTTAAATGATCTTCTTGTTAAAAACTACGACTTCCGTGCACCTCTTGGAGAATACGGACACGCAAACGAAACCTACAAACGCTTACGACGTCTTGCAATGTTCCTTCATGACTACGGTGAGGAACTGTGTGAAATGGACACTTACATTCCGGAAGAAAATCCCCTTCACCCGGAAAACTTTACTGACTTAAGACATTCCTGGAGGTTTAACGCCAAAACAGGAAAGGGTTATCTTTTTGTAAACAATTATCAGAGACACCATAAAATGGAAAACCACCCCTGTGCAATTGTAAATATTCCGGAAGCACTGTCTGGAATAAAAAAAGAAGGTAAATGTCCACAAAGCGGCATGGCAGGTGTTCCGTCTGATTTTAATGCAGAAGACAAAGTGTGCGTTAACGTTGCGGACGGAGATTCCTTCTTTATTGCAGTGAACCGGGGAATGCCAACCCGAAGCGACATTGTTCCGCTGTGTAAGCTTGCAGAACTTGACGTCTACTACTACAGGGAAACTCCCGCAGACTTATGTGACAGAAATGATTCCAACAGTGTAATCGAACGCCAGTTTCCAATTGAAACCATAAACGGAAGAAAGGCAATTATCCTTACAGAAAAAGAATCTCTCAATGCCTACAAAAAAACATTTGATGACAGGGACACACTTTACATAACAAACAGTGATGAAAGCTGCGACCTTGTTTACTCTGTGGTTAATGAAAATGACCAGGAAGCGGTAGTGGCTGAAATACACGATGAATCCAAAACCGTTACCCAATATATTGGGGCAAATGTTCTGAATCTTAACAGAGTTTCAGTTCTGCCTCCACTATATTCAACAGACATTACTCTTCCCAAACCTCCCCAGGCAAACATAAGTGAACTTTATGGAGAGAAAAAGAAAGCCTGGAAAATAAACGTGGCCCCCATTCCACAGGAAGCGGATGATGTTGTAATGAAGATTTATTACCTGGGAAGTACAGCCCGCCTTTACATAGACGGAGTGCTTGTAGATGACCACCTCTTTATGGGAAAGGACATTCCCTGGGAAGTAGGTCTTAAGCGCTTTGGAAGGGGAGCAAAAACATTCACGGTAGAAATTGACCCGCTGTCAAAAGATGAAGACCTGTATCTGGAAGAAAACAAGAATGAGCTCTTCTATGAAACCGGAACAAGTACCATCTGCTCTTTGACAAAAGTAGGGTTCGACGTATATGCAGTGAAACTTGTGTAGTCACATCGAGCGGAGTCTTAGATTTCTTCACTCCGTTAGGCTACTGTCAAAATCAAAATAAACACTAAAGATGGTGGTTAGCGTTCCGCAGCTCCGCACGAGAACCTCAACCACCGTCTTTAACATTTATTAAATCCGCGGGGGCTGTCCAATAAGATAATTGTCTACGGTCATTGAGGCTCTCGAAATGACCATGTACACAAAACATGGTGGTTTCGACAGGCTCAACCACCGAAACTTGTATTTTTAAGACAGCCCCGTTGAGCATGTAAGAAAGTGCTTCGCACTTTCTTACATACTCGTATATCCACCATCCACCGGAAGAATCACTCCAGTTACATAAGAAGAAGCCGGAGCGGCAAGGAAGACTGCGGCAGAATCCAGTTCACCTTCATTACCGTAGCGGGAAAGCGGAATCATAGTCTGGGCATTTGACTGGAAGAAGTCAGAATCCAGAGTTTCCTTTGTAAGAGGTGTATAAAAATAACCGGGACAAATTGCATTCACAGTAATGTTGTACTTACCCCACTCTGCAGCAAGACCACGGGTCATGTTCACCACCCCACCCTTTGCGGCATGGTAAGGAGAACAGGGAGCAACCTTGTTACCAACAAGACCATACATAGAGGCAATGTTAATGATGCGTCCGTATTTTGCAGGAATCATAGCCTGTTTTGCAACTGCCCGTGCCATGCGGAAACTGCCAAACATATCAATGTTCAGTTCATTATAGAACTGCTCGTCAGTAATATCTTCTGCAGGAGCAACTGCACCGGTACCGGCATTATTCACCAGAATGTCAATGCGGCCAAACTTTTTAAGAACAGCAGCAACTGCCTCGTTCACCTGGTCAGTATTGGTGATATCGCATTTTACGGCCATAGTTTCCACACCGTAATTTTTTTTAATATCAGAGGCAACTTCATCAATCAGCTGCTGACGGCGTGCAACTGCTACAATCTTTGCTCCATAAGAAGCAAGAGCCTTTGCCATCTGAACTCCAAGTCCTGTGGAGCATCCTGTTACAAGGGCAACCTGCCCCGTTAAATCAAAAAGTTTTCTCATATAAAACTCCTTAAATATCTCTTTTCATTAAATAGCATACAATTTATTTTTAATAAGGTCAATATTATTTTTTAAGATTTATTAAACCTTTCGTGTTATAATAGAGTTATGAGAATTTTAATCGTAGAAGATGAAGAACGGCTTTCACAGGCACTGGTAGAGATTTTCAAGCGTAACCGTTACAGCGTAGATGCAGTCTACACCGGAACAGATGGACTGAACTATGCAAGCAGTAACATTTACGATGCAATCGTTCTGGACATTATGCTTCCGGGCATGGACGGACTTACAGTTCTAAAGCATCTGCGTGAAGAAAAAAATCAGGTACCCGTCATACTTCTTACCGCAAAAGATGAAATTGATGACAAAGTAAAAGGCCTGGACTGCGGAGCGGATGACTACCTTACAAAACCCTACAGCACAGAAGAACTTCTTGCAAGAGTACGAGCCCTCACAAGGCGCAGGGGCGAAATTCAGGACACTACCCTTACTAGAGGTGACTTAAGCCTTAACAAGAGCAGCTGTATGCTCATCTCCGAAAAAGGTGAAGAAATAAAACTTTCATTAAAAGAGTTTCAGATACTTGAACTTCTATTTGAAAACCCCGGCCAGATTATCAGCAAGGAAAGACTTCTTGAAAAAATCTGGGGCGGAGATTCTGAAGCGGAATTCAACAATGTGGAAGTTTACATTTCTTTCATCAGAAAAAAAATCAAGCAGCTCAAAACCAGAACCAAAATTGATACAACAAGAGGTTTGGGCTACTCACTGATAGAAGGAAAATAAATGGAAAAAGATTTATTTGCAACACTCAAAACAAAGCTTACCCTTAGCATAGTGAGTGTGCTGGCAATTTTTCTTGTTCTACTTCTGCTGGTATTAAACCTTACACTTATCTCCACAAACCAAAGGCGGGCAAAGGCAACCCTGAATTTTCTCTGCAACAATGAAGGTGAGAAAAAAAGAAATAATGAACCGCCTCATCCGGAGCAGATGGATTTTATGCCCCCTCACTTTAATGAACCTCCCTTAGAAAAACCAGAGTATAAAATCGGCGGAGACCAGATGCCTCCTGAGTTTAGGGAACACATAAAACCGGAAATGAATCTTCTTTCAAGAATAATGCCGCTCAGGCTTGAAGGAAGAGGCCTGCAGGATTTTGCAGCAGTTCAGTTTGATGAATGCGGTAAAAACGCAGTAATAAAAACTCCTTTCGTAAGAACAAACCTTACGGACGAAGAAACGCTGAGTCTTGCAGAAGAACTTTATGAAAAAGGCATTAAGACAAAGGTAAACTACAAATTCTTTGCCGCAAAACTCGAAGCAAGAGATTACGGGTATCTTCTCATAATGATTGACCGTGCAAATGAAATAATGCTTGAGCGGCGGCTTGCAATAATCACGAGTGTTATTTTTCTTTTAAGCATTGGTGTTGCCTTTGCAATCGCAGGTGTTTTCTCCAGCTGGGCAGTGCGTCCTGTAAAACTCGCCTTTGAAAATCAGAAACGTTTTATTGCAGATGCAAGTCACGAACTAAAAACTCCAATCGCAGTAATCAGTGCAAACATTGATGTTCTCTCGCAGGAAATCCCGGAAAACAAATGGCTCAACTTTATAAAAACAGAAAATCTCCGTATGGGAAAACTTGTGCAGGATTTACTTTATCTTGCAAAAAATGATGCAGGAAAAATCACTCTGGAAAAACTCCCCTTTGACCTTAGGGAAACAGTGGAAGGAGCAGTCTTACCTTTTGAAAATTTATGTAGGGAACAAAATAAAAAACTTTCCGTAAACACAGGAAAAGATGTAGTTCCGGTTAATGGGGATGAAAATAAAATCCGTCAGCTGGTAATTATTCTTGTTGACAATGCAATAAAAAATTCTTCAGAAGGAGATGCCGTCACAGTTACAGCGGGTAAATCTTCTTCTTCGGCTTTTGTTAAAGTGCACAACACAGGCCCCGGCATTTCACAAAAAGACATGGAAAAAATATTTGACAGATTTTACAGGGCAGACACTTCTCGTGCAAGAGAAACCGGCGGTTACGGACTTGGACTTGCCATTGCAAAAAGCATTGCCTCTTCGCATAACGGAAAAATTTCTGTAGAAAGCAAAGAAGGTGAATACGCAGAGTTTACGCTTACACTGCCGCTTCTTTCTATGTAGTAGGTGAAATTTTGTAAGAGTAAAAAACTTTATCTAATGCGGCGGCAAAGGCATGTTTTTCTTTATTTCCAAAACCGCCGATTTTTCCACCGGTTGCAACTCCAAGACTGTGCATCTGCAGGCTGAGTTCACGTTCTGCAAGCAGGTCACGAATGTTGTCTCTTGTAAAGATTATTCCCCTGTCGCTTAGTGCACATACGTTTTTTTGAACAAGACGTTCTGCAAAGGGAATGTCGCGCGTTACAACAAGGTCTCCGGTAACTGAATGTTCAACGATGTAATTGTCAGCGGCATTTTCACTTACAGGGAGAACAATCATTTCAAAAAGTTCTGACTCAAAATCAAAGGGAATATTTCTGTTTGCAACAAACTTTACGGGAAGGGAAAGTCTTTGTGAAGCGTTAAGAATAATTGTTCTTGCTCCGGCGGGACAGGAATCTGCATCAACCCAAATTGTCATCAACAAGTGCCTGATCGATTTTTTCAATCATGTCCAGGGTGAGTTTCTCTGCCTCTTCGTTTTCACCAGAATTAAGGGTATTGGCATAAGAAAGGGTTTTCTGTTTTTCTTTTAAAAGTTCATCTACAAGAGTGATTCCGGAAAGAATGCTTATTTGCACAGGGTCACGCAAATTACCGGCTCTCTGAATTTCTTCTGCAATTTCGCGATAGTAGGTAAGAAGTTTTTCAAGATAGGCTTCGTCTTCATTTGCCTGGATTGCAAAAGATGCACCAAATAAATTTACCTGAAGCTTTCCCATGTGCCCACCAATTTAGAAGATGTCGAACTGTGAATTAATGCTGGATTCTGTATTTTCTGTTTTAGAAAAAAGTGCTTCCTGTTCAAAGCGAGCCATGTCAGGAGCGGGTTCTTCCACCACAGGTTCTTCTGTAAAAAGATTTGCCTGACCTTCTTCTGAAGGAGCTTCCGTCTGATTTTCATTTACAGGCTGATTTACTGGCTGTGCAGGAGTTTCCGGCTGACTTTCACTTACTGTCTCATTTACAGGCTCAGAAACATTCTCCTGTTGAACTGGATTTTCTGACTCTTTTGAAGGTATAGTCTCTGTTACATTATTTGACTGAACAGGACTCTCTGTCTGGGAAAGAGGAACTTCCTGAGAAGGAACTTCCGGAGAAGTTGACTTTGTTCCCAGAACAGTGTTTTCTACCGTATTCAAACGGTTAAGTGCAAGCAGGATGCCCTCTTCGATTTTACTCTGATCAGCTTCAAGATTGGAAACTAACTCCGTTTTCTCAGACAACGCATTTGTAAGCTCTGCGCATTTGCTACGTAAAGCATCGTTTTCTGCTTTAAGCTGTGAATTCTCGGAAGTTAAAGCACCAAGACGTTCAACAGCAGTATCA
>JAEEKM010000056.1 GCA_016282455.1 Treponema sp.
CCCACAAGTATCGATGACGAGAATGCAGGTGCTTCTTATGTGACTGCTTCAACAAAACAGGGAAAAGTTTATGACGCAACCATGTGGTTCTCTGGAAAATCAGAGAATATTCTTGAAACTGCTGCTCCTTTCTACACAGTGACAAAACGTTATAAGTCAACTGCCGCTGTTGGCACAGCAGAGGACAGTTTTGATATTAATACCCTTACGGCAGCTGATGTAGAGTACGCATCTTTCTGGTTTGGTGCATACAAGCTCAAGAATAACTCAAATTATACTGCCGGTGACCTTGTTCTCACATACTACTATGGCTTTAATTTGACTGCAGCAGACGGAACTGACGGTGTTGAGTTCTCATGGACAAGCAAAGACAAATCAACAACAAAAACTCTTGCAGAACTTATTGAACTTGCTACTGGTAAGACCCCAGCCGCTGACCTTGCAGCTCTTGTTCCCAACAATAGTGCCATTATTGAAATTGCTGGAGATACTTATTCTACAGACATTGAGACCTTTACTTTCTCACTTGATGCTCCTGATTTTGTAAAGGGTTATACAAAGATGAGTGCAACAGAGAAGAAGACAGAGGCTTATTTTGATGATGGTGGTGAAGCAGAACTTGTTGAGGTTCGTTACAAAAAGGGAAGTTCTTCAGGAATTGCAGAAACAAAAAAAGAAGGAGAGTCTGGATTTGAATCTTATTCTGCAGGTTGTGACTGGGGTGTAAAGTCAAGAAGCTTTGACCTTATCGGTACAGACGCAGGCTCTGCTCTTGGAACACTTCTTGCTGGTTATCTTGAAGATGTCGATGATGACGAATATGACTCTAACGCTCGCAGTGTAGCATCTGTTCCTGCCGCTCTTGCACCTATCTACGTAGAAGGTGCTGATGAATACGTTGCAAAATAACCATTGATTATGGGAGTCATATTTGTCGTAAAGATTGTCTTTTAACAAATGGACTCCCGCTTTTCGGAGGCAAAGAATGAAACTTAACAAAATCATCGCTGTTGTAGCTGTTAGTGTGGCTTTTGCCGTTACATGCCTTGCCGCAACAAGCTGCAATACTACTAAGAATAAGCCTGTAGTAGTAGAAGGCATTGAAAACGAAGACGTAGAGCACTAATCGTATTTTGTTTTTTTTACCGGATGTTCGTGAGACGGAAGGATGGCTCCTTGGTCTTGCGGGTGTCCGGTTTTTTTATGTCCTGATCTGAAAATAATATTCCTTAACTGATACCACCTAAAATTATTCCCCTATTTACAAAAATATTACCCCGAAAAAAAGATACCTTTCAGAAAGTCCTGGGCTTTCGTTTTTTTACTATTAGATGCATAATACAATCAGAAAGCAAGAAACAGATTAAACTGTTCTAGAGCGAGTAGGCTGCCAGGCGACGCTCCAAGGATAAGAAATCTGTCTAAAAGCCACTCAGTTCCTCCTTCTGAGTGGCTTTTTTTTATGTAAATAAAATACTAGTCTGTGAGAGTTTTGTGTTTTTTGCGAAGCAAAAATGGGCGCAGTGCGACCAAACAAAACTCTAGAGATTGCGGAGCAATCTCCCCTCCTTCCAGGTGGCTTTTTTTATTTAAAGAGAATAATAGTCTGTGAGAGTTTTCATGTTTTTTTGCGAAGCAAAAAATGGGAGCCGTGCGACCAAATGAAAACTCTAGAGATTGCGAAGCAATCTCCCCTCCTTCTGAGTGGCTTTTTTTATGCAAAGAAAAGAGATTGAGAATTCCCAATATCTGTGCTATAAATTTTACCATGAGAAAAAACTTTTTTACACCAGTCAAAATCACTCTTACAGTCCTGGCCTTTGCGCTAAGCCTGGTAACAATAGTTTCCTGCAGTGAAAAAAAATCCTCTGTGGCTCAGTCAGTCATTTCCCGCAAACTGGACAACGGACTTTCACTTTTCATGACAGAAAATCACACAGTGCCCCTCGTTTACATAGAAATTGCAGTACGTTCAGGTGCCGTGTCTCAGACAAAAGAAGACGCCGGTCTTTTCCACCTGTATGAACACATGATGTTCAAAGGCAATGCCCTTTACCCCGATGCCGCTTCCGTGCAGAATGCAATTTCCAAAATGGGAGTTGCCAGCTGGAACGGAACAACCAGTGTAGACCGGGTAAATTATTACTTTACCATTCCCTCAGACCGTCTGGAAGAAGGACTCGCTTTCTGGAATGCCGCAATCCGAACCCCACTCATGAAAGAAGAGGAACTTGAAAACGAAAAAAAAGTAGTCCTTGCAGAAATAAAAGGAGATGCCTCTGAACCCTCCCGCGTTGCAAGAAGTCATCTTACAAAAACTTTATTCCCCGATTCCCCTTACAAAGTGGATCCCGCAGGTTCAGTTCCTGTTGTAGAAAACGCAAGTGTAGCCCAGTTAAGGGACATTCAGAGCCGCTACTACATTCCTGGTAATGCAGCCCTATTTGTAGGCGGAGACATTAACCCCGAAAGAACAGAGCAGCTTGTAAAAGAAATATTCGGAACCTGGAAGAACAATGGAAACACCGTAACTGCAGATTTCCCCCAGGCTTCAATGACCCCGTTTAATTCCGTTCAGTACCGCGTAATTGCAGACGAAAATGTTTCTCCAGACCTTGCCCAGGTAAATGTGTCTTACAGAGGACCTGATGCTGAGTTTGCAGAAAAAGACACTTACACTGCAGACATTCTTTTAAATCTAACTGACGAAGCAGCAGGCATTTTTTCTCAGACAATTATTGCAGACCAGGAACTTGCAATTCCAGATCCTGCTTATGTAAACACTTACTATGGAACTTCCAGAAGATCCGGCATTATTGATTTTACCGGAGTGCTTCCGAATGCAAAAGAAAATCTTATTGCAAGAACAGAAAAGTTCAGAAGTGTAAGTAAAGATGCCTTTGCCATTCTTTCCCACGACAAGTCATCTTTCAGTAAAAAGAAAATCGCAAGTGTAGTACAGGGAATTTTTGACAGCGAAACAATGTCTTCCCAAACTGCTTCCAGTATCCTTTCAACCCTCTGTTTCTGGTGGACATGTACAGAGCCTGAATATTATTTTAACTATCATAAAAATCTTTCAAAAGTGACTCTGCAGGATGCCTCTGATTTTTATTCCCGCTACGTAGAAAATGCCTTCCCCCTTGTAACCCTTTCCATTCATCCTGATTTATACGCAGAACTGAAAGATGATCTTTCTAAGGCAGGCTATCTTCTCATGACAGAAGAAAACTCCTACTGGTGGAAGGAAGAAACTTTTGCTCCCGACAAATCGCTTTTACCGGAACAGGTAACATATGTTCCAGAAGAAAAAATCTATGTTCCCAAAAATGAAAAGTCAGATGAAGAAACAAATGCTTTTGAAAAAAATGATGATGTAAAAGAAGTTCATCTTTCAAACGGCATACCGGTTTATTTTAAGAGCATGCCTTCTTCTCAGGTGCTCACTGTTTTTCTTGGTGTAAAAGGCGGAGTGCTTCATCTTACTCCGGAAACTTCAGGTCTTGAAGAAGCACTTTTTTCCGTGATGGGAAGTTCTTCTGAAAAATACAGCTTTGATGAAAGAGAGGCTTTGCTTTACAGAACAAGCGCAGGTATTTCTACATGGACAAAACTTTCCGGTTCTGCCCTTACGCTAAATTGTGTTTCCTCTTATGCAGACGAAATGCTCCCTGTTCTTCTGGATGGATTTTTGCATCCTGCCTATGAAAAGAAATTCATGGACATGCTTTCTCTTTCAAACAGGCAGAGTGTTCAGGGAATGCTAAACACTCCTTCTTCCATATTAAGTTACACTGCAACAAAAGAACTCTTTAAAAATCATCCCTACGGAGCAAGAGTTTCCGTTCAGCCCGAATCACTTGAATCAATCACTGAAGAAAATTTAAAGAGCCTTCATGAAAAACTTCTTGATGCTTCAAAAATATTCCTTGTGTGTACGGGAAACTTTAACGAAAAAAAACTGCTTTCTGAATTTGAAAAAACTCTGGGTAGTCTTCCTTCTCATGCTGAAGATTTGTCTGATTCAATTTCCATTCCACCTGTTGATGTTTCAGGAGACACACTTGTGCTCACTCATCCAGCCTGCGGTTCAGGAGGTTTTGCCGGCCGTTACTTTGCAGCACCTGCAAATGAAAGTGAAGATTCAGTTCCCGCAATCATAGCAAGTGATCTTTATTCCAGTCTTCTGTTCTGCGTGGTAAGGGAACATTACGGCGCCTGCTACACACCAAGTTCCGGAATAAGTTCTTCCCATGCCTCTGTAGGAGTTGACTACCTCTACCGATTAAGCGACATTAAAAATTTCAGGCGGTACATGGAAGAAGCACAGGCTCTTATGGAAAAGGGAATGTTAATTGATTCAGTGGGAAAAGACGGTGCCTACGTTTACACCAGTCTGGAAAATAAACTTGAGGGGGCAAAAAATTCCTACATCACCCGCACCTACGGAAGTTCTGCCACAAGTTATGGAGTTGCCTCTTCGCTTACATATAACATCCTGCAATATGATGATTTGTATTTTGACAGAAAACAGCTGGCTCAGGTTCGTTCACTAAAATCAGAAGATATTCTTTCCGTCTTCAAAAAATACTGGGTAGATGCACCTTCCCGCTGGTTTATTATTGTAGCCGATCAGAATTATCTTTGACGATTTGAAAAAGCCGTGTTAAAATAGAACAATATAGAGGTACTATGCATAGCCTACAGTTTAAGCTAATGGTCATGGTTCTTGTAATTGTTCTATTTTCGAACATTGCACTTGGAATTACAGCAAGAATCGTAGCAACATCTTCTCTCTCCGATGCCGTTGTCCAGACGATGGAAACAAATACCCGTGATATTTCCAATCAGGTGAGCAGCATCAGGGAAAAACAGTTCCGCTTTCTTGAGGGAATTGCAAATCTTCCTTCTATTAAAAGTGATGAATATTCTCTCCGCGAAAAAACAGATTTTATTATGGGAATCTGGTCAGTGTCGCCGGAGTATGCGGCAATTTCTTTTGTAAATAAAGAAGGTTATTCCTACCACGAAAATGGCACTCTCTTAAACAACATAGATCAGGATTACGTTCAGGAAGCTCTTTCCGGAAACTATTATTCAAGTGAACCGGAGATGAGCAATGTGCTGGGATCTGTAATGCAGTACTACTCAGTTCCTGTTTATAATTCTGAGCACAAGATTATTGGTGCCATACTTGCAATTGTAAACGGTGACGCACTTTCCAATATGGTTACAGAAATCACTGTCGGAAAAGAATCTCATCCGATTGTGGTAAGCCGCAGGAGTGGAAAGGTTATTGCAAGTTCAGACTTTGATGACGTGCTTAATGAAAAAGAAGTAAAGACCCTCACTAATGAGGCAAACTCTTCTTTATTAAAAACTGCCATGCGTGGTCTTACGGGAAGCGGTATTTTTACAGACCCCGTGACTAAACAGAAAATGGCAGTTACCTACAGGGGCATTCCAGAATCCCTGTGGAGCGTAATATGTTTTGTTCCTTATGATGACTACTATGGTTCCCTTAACCGCATGATAATGATAATGACCTTTACCATGATTGCAACACTGGTGGTCGCCTTCATTGCAAGCGGTACGGTAATTGCTCTTTCACTTAAACCCCTTAAGGGCGTAAAAAAATCCATCAGCGGAATTGCAAGCGGTAACGCAGACCTTACCCAGAGAATCGTCACAAAATCAAAAGATGAAATCGGTGACGTGGTACAGGGCTTTAATCAGTTCACGGAAAAATTACAGAGCATAATAAGCGGTGTAAAAGATTCAAAGAAAAATCTCGGCATTGCAGGAGATGACCTTAGTGCAAGTACGGAAGATACAATTTCTTCCATTACAGAAATTCTTGCAAACATTGAGTCCGTTCATTCACAGATTGCAAACCAGGTAAGCAGCGTAAATCAAACTGCCGGTGCTGTAAATGAGATAGCCTCAAACATTGAGTCCCTTGAACAGATGATTTCAAAACAGAGCGACGGAGTGCATGATGCTTCTTCTGCCGTTGAACAGATGATTGGAAACATTGGTTCTGTAAATGCCTCCATGGAAAAAATGAGTGCTTCTTTTGAAGAACTTTCAAAGAGTGCCCTGCAGGGTTCAGAAATCCAGCACGATGTAAATGACAGAATCGAGCAGATCAAGGAACTTTCAGAAACACTTCAGGAAGCAAATACTGCCATTGCCGCCATTGCAGAACAGACAAATCTTCTTGCAATGAATGCCGCCATTGAGGCCGCCCACGCAGGTGAAGCAGGAAAAGGATTCTCTGTTGTGGCAGATGAAATCCGTAAACTTTCAGAAACTTCCGGTGCCCAGTCAAAAACAATCGGTGAGGAACTTACCAGCATTCAGAATTCAATAGAAGGAGTGGTGGAAGCCTCCCTCCAGTCAAGTAATGCTTTCCAGACGGTGGCAAGAAAAATTTCGGAGACAGATGCACTTGTTCATCAGGTTAAAGCTGCAATGGATGAACAGAACGAAGGTTCAAGGCAGATTTCACAGGTGCTTCACAACATGAATGATTCTACCATAGAGGTGCGCAATGCTTCTGTAGAAATGTCCGAAGGCAACAAGGCGATTCTTGACGAAGTGAGAAACCTTCAGGATGCAACGCTTGCAATGAAGGGCAGCATGGAAGAAATGAGTGCGGGTGCCAGAAAAATAAATGAGACTGGTTCTGCACTTTCCGGTATTGCAGAAAAAATGAGGGAGTCCATTAACGAAATAGGACTTCAGATAGATCAGTTTAAGGTTTAGGATTTTAACTTCTAGGAGGAGCCAATGAGTAATCAGACCGTAAAGAACAGTAATTTCATAACGTCCAGTATAAAAAGACAGCTCGCAGTGAGCATTGGTTTAGTTCTCTTTGGAATGCTTGCCGTTTGTGCCGCATTTACAGTACACGTTGTTTCAAAGGGCGTGCGTGGTTTAACTGATTCTTACATGTCACAGACCGGTTATTATTATGCCGAGAGTGTAAAGGGAATTCTGCAGAATGAGTTTGACACCTGTGCCACAATTCAGACAGTTTTTGCATCTCTTGATTCAATGCCTGCAGAAGACCGCCGTGATTTTGTAAATGACCTTCTAAGGGAAACACTCGAAAAAAATAAGTCTTATGTAGATACCTGGTGTGTGTGGGAACCCAATGCCCTTGACGGACTTGATGCCCGCTATGCCAACACAAAGTACCACGACTCTACCGGACGCTGTATTCCTTACTGGACCCGTTCTGCCAGCGGAATTGACTGCGTTGAACTTACAGATTATGAAGACGGCTTCTGGTATTTGAATCCGCTTAAAAGTCCTACGGGAATTCTTATTGAACCAAACCTTTACGAAATTGACGGACAGATGATGTGGGTTTGCGGAGTTGCCTTCCCCATCCCCGGAAAAAACGGCGGTAAGCCCCTTGGAGTAGTGGGACTTGATATTGCACTTTCAGATCTTTCTGCAATGCTTAAACAGGCAGATGTAATGGGTTCAGGTTACCTCTCCCTTCTCTCTGACGGTGGCCTTATTGCAGTAGATGCAGACTCATCCCAGGAAGGTAATGTTTTTGAAGCTATGTCACATGGTGCAACTGCAAAACTCTTTGCAAAAAGCCGTGAAAACCTTGGTCAGTTTACCTTTAATCAGGAAACCAATGGAAAAAATTATGTAAAGCTTTACACTCCCATAAAAGTACAGGATGCTTCTGAAACCTGGTTTGTCGGAGTGAATGTTCCTTCTTCCGAACTTGCAAGCAACACAAAAGCAATTTCTGCAATAATGATTATTGCCTTTTTTATAACTCTTGTTGTTGTGGTTGTAGTTGCATACCTTATCATCCGTTCCGTTACAAACGAAATGAACAAGGGTGTAGAAGCAATGAAGAACATTGCCCAGGGAGACGGTGACCTTACCGTGCGCATGAGAATCAAGAAGATGAATGAACTTGGTTCAATGTACACCTACTTTAACGAGACGATTGAAAAAATTCAGAACTCAATTTCTGCCGTTAAGAATGAAGCCCAGATAATGCAGGAACAGGGAGAAAATCTTTCTGAAAACATGAGTACAACTGCCGCTTCTGCAAATGAAATTACTGCCAATATTGACTCTGTAAACAGACAGGTACAGATGCAGGGAAAAAGCGTGCAGGATGCAAATGCTTCCCTTTCTGAAATTAACAGCAGCGTAAAAAATCTTATTGCAAATATTGAAAACCAGAGTGCCAGTGTGGTAGAATCATCATCTGCAATTGAACAGATGGTTGCAAACATCCGCTCTGTTACAAACATTCTGGAAAAGAACAGCGTAACCATGACTCAGTTAGAGCAGTCTTCTGAAGTGGGACGTGAGAGCGTTAAAAACTCAGTGGAAGCAACCAAGAAAATTGAAGAGCAGTCTAAAACATTGCTTGAAGCAAGTAAGGTTATTCAGAATATTGCAAGTCAGACAAACATGCTTGCAATGAATGCTGCGATTGAAGCAGCCCATGCGGGAGAAGCAGGAAGAGGTTTCTCTGTTGTGGCAGACGAAATCAGAAAACTTGCGGAAGATTCAAACAAGCAGGGTAAGAACATTACCCGTGACCTTAAGACAGTGCTTGGAAATATTTCCGAAGTGTCAAACAGCACCATTACACTTCAGGAAAAGTTCAATCAGATTTACAACCTTACAAAACTTGTGTCAGAGCAGGAACTTACAATTATGAATGCAATGCACGAGCAGAGTGAAGGCGGCGGACAGGTGCTTGAAGCAATGCGCCAGATTAATGACATTACCGTTA
>JAEEKM010000057.1 GCA_016282455.1 Treponema sp.
AGTTCCGCGGAGATTCAATTGCCAGAGCACCGACAGAAACTTTTAGAGATGATTCAACAACTAGAAAATAAATAAAAAAAATGATTTTAAGATATAATTTTTTCCTTTATTTACAAAAAGATCCCCTCCCTTTCCCTTGACAAATAACCGCAAAATATGTAAATATACCGCAACATATTCCAATGTATTTCAGAGGTCCCTTGTGGAAGACGATATCCTTACCATAGAAGAAGTTGCAAAGTATCTCCGCGTGAGTGAACGCACTGTATATGACTGGGCACAAAAAGGTGAAATTCCCAGTGGTAAAATCGGAACTGTATGGCGCTTTAAAAAGTCAGAAGTAGAAAAATGGGTCAATGACCGCCTTTCTTCCTCGTCACGTTCCCTGCGCATGGACATACCTCATCAGGTAAAGAGCATTCTTTCTCCCGAACGCATTGTCTTCCTCAATCATCAGACCAAGCACGATGCCCTGGTGGAACTTTCACAGAATCTTGCCACTGCACCCCAGATTAAAGATGCAAAGGAACTGGAAGAAGAAATCCTTAAGCGCGAAGAACTCATGTCTACCGCCATCGGAAGGGGAATTGCCATTCCTCATGTGCGCCTTTCTTCTGTAACAGACCTTGTGGTTTCAGTTGGTATTTCCCGTGCAGACATCATTGACTTCCAGCCTCTTGATGACACTCCTGTCCGCCTTCTTTTCATGATTGCGGCCGCCTATAACCAGCACAGCTACTATCTGCAGACTCTTTCTTTCTTTAGTGCAAGATTAAAAAATCAGGAACTCCGGGACGCCCTTCTTGCAGCCCAGACTCCTCTTGAGGCCTACAATCTGCTTATAAACTAGAAAAGTTTGCAAAAAAAAGTGAAAATCATTCAAGATTTTCCTATACATAGTCGATATATAAAATGCCTGGTGATCAATTTTATCCCCTCCCACCCATTGACATCAGGTATGCCTGATGGGCATGGCCGGTGTAACAGCCGGCCGCTTTTTTTTACAAACAGTTTCATATTTCCTATAACAAAAGTATTAAAAATTTAAAAAAATCCCCCATTTTCCTATAAAACTCTTTCAAATAGTGCAATCTTGTTCTATAATAGTTCACCTAAGGAGACTATTTCATGTCAGAAAGAAAGAGCGGCGTTTTGCTGCATATTACGTCACTTCCCGGAACACCGGGAATTGGAACTTTGGGAACAAATGCATTCCGTTTTGCGGACTGGCTTAAATCAGCGGGACAGACACTCTGGCAGGTGCTTCCCCTGGGACCAACAGGTTACGGCGACAGTCCATACGCAAGTTTTTCTACCTTTGCAGGAAATCCCCTTTTAATAGATTTAGACGATCTGGTAAAACGCGGTTGGGCTGACCCCAATGAGATTACCCCTCCGGACTATATTAAAAACACTGGCTATGTAGATTTTGGAAGTGTAGTCTGGTGGAAGATGCCTCTTCTTTACAAGTGCGGCTCTTATTTCCAAAAGCACTGCAATCAGGCTGACCGGGTTGCCTACGAAGCATTTAAAAACGATAACGCAGTCTGGCTTAATAACTTTGCAGACTTTACTTCCATCAAAAAATTCTATGATGCAAAAGCAAAAGATGAAGGCGTTTCAGGTGTAAAGAGCATGTGGAATCAGTTCTGGCCTAAAGACCTTGCAAGCCATGACCCGACTGCAGTTTCAAAATGGGACGGAAGTCACACAGAAGACATTGAAGCCATTAAAACAGTTCAGTTCTTCTTCTACACCCAGTGGAATGCCCTTAAAAAATATGCAAATTCTCTCGGCATAAAGATTATTGGAGACATCCCCATTTTCGTCGCAGGAGACTCAGCTGATGTCTGGGCCGCCCAGCACCTTTTCCAGATGGACAAAGATACCCTTCTGCAGAAAACCTGTGCCGGTGTTCCGCCTGATTACTTCAGCGCTACTGGTCAGCTTTGGGGTAACCCCCTTTATGACTGGGATGCAATGAAAAAAGACAACTACAGCTGGTGGGTAGACCGCATCAAGCAGATGCTTAAACTTGTAGATATTGTCCGCATTGACCACTTCCGCGGTTTTGAAGCCTACTGGCAGATTCCTTACGGTGCACCAAATGCAATTGAAGGTAAGTGGGTTAAAGGCCCTGATCATGCCCTTTTTGCAGAGATTAAAAAACGTCTCGGTGACCTTCCCATTATTGCAGAAGACCTTGGCGTAATTACAGAAGAAGTAGAAGCCCTTCGTGACGACTGTGCTTTCCCCGGCATGAAGATTCTTCAGTTTGCCTTTAACTCCGAAGAGTGGACGGAAGAAAGTGAAGAAAACAAAGACCTTCCTTCAAACTTCAAGAGCCCCAATGTTATCGTCTACACAGGTACTCACGACAACGATACAACTACCGGTTACTTTGCAGGCGACAGCGAAGACAAAATCCAGCTCCGTGCAAATGCCGCTCATTACTTTAAGCTCAAGGGAAAACCCAGCGCAAGTGAGCTTACCCATGTGCTCATTAACGCAGCCTTTGAAAGTACTGCCGACACTGCAATTATCCCCATGCAGGATTTATTTGCCCTCGGAAGCGAAGCCCGCATGAACACCCCCAGTACCCTTGGAGGAACAAACTGGGCCTGGCGCATGGATGAATCTCAGTTCAGTGCCTCCATTGCACAGAAACTTAAGGATCTGTCTGTAAAAACAAAACGCAATCAGTAGGAGAACAATATGAAAAGCACTTCTGTCAGAAAAACTAGAATGAAAAAAAACTTCATCCCCCTGATAGGAGTGCTTTTTGCGTTAACCTCCTTACCGGCTTTTCCTGAAGGGGGCTCTTACTTTACAAACTTTGTGGGACAGGTCTGGTCTACTGCAGACGGACTTCCCGGAAACACGGTAACTGACATCATACAGGATTCCATCGGCTACATTTACATTGGTACTTACGAAGGACTTGTCCGCTTTGACGGCGTAGAGTTTGTTACCTTTAACCGCTCCTATAACCCCAAGTACGATTTTGTTTCTGCAAGAAAGATTCTTGAAGACTCCAAAAAGAATTTATGGATCGGTTCAAACGATGAATGTCTTGAAAAAATTTCTCCTGACGGAAGCGTAAAGATTTTTACCCTGGAAGACGGACTTCCCAACGTGTCCATCCGTGCCCTGCAGGAAGACTTGTATGGAAACATCTGGGTTGGAACCGCAAAGGGCGTTGTCTACATTGACCCCAATAACAACATTCATCAGATTTCAGGTCTTGAAGAATATGGCGAAGAAAATATTATCGTTACCAATCTCTATTGTGATTCAGCCGGAAGAATCTGGCTTTCATCTGCAAAAGAGAAGGGACTTTTTGTATACAATAATTCCCGCTTTGAAAGATACGAGGGCATAAAGACTGTAGAAAATCCGGTTGTTACCTGCGTTACACAGGATTCTGACGGTGCCTTCTGGTTTGGTGTTTCACCTCATTTTGCCGTGAGACAGAAAAACGGTTCTGAAAAGCTTTATAACTTAGGTCACGGAAACCAGCCCGGAACACTTGTAAATGCAATGTTCGAAGATTCCGGAAAAAACATGTGGTTCTGTGCCGACAGCGGAGTAAGCCTTCTTCACAACGGAGAAATTTCCTTTTACACAATGGATGAAGGTCTTGCCGACAACAATGTAAATCACGTAATCGAAGACAGGGAAGGAAACATCTGGCTTGCAACAGACCGTGGTGGTATTGAAAAATTAAGCCTCAGCCGCATTGCAACAATTCCTTTCCCCACAACAATAAATGCCATTGCAGAAGACACAGTCCGCAAGGTTTCATGGCTTGGCGGTGACAAGGGACTTTACTGTGTAGACCACAGCCTTAATCAGGTAGAAAATGAATACACCCGTTACTGTGCAAACGTAAGAATCCGTTCAGTTGAACTCTGCAAAAACGGAGACCTTCTCTTAAGCTGCTACGAAAAGTTTGGTCTTTTGCGCTTAAGTTCAAACGGAAGCAAAAAGAGCTGGCGGGTGGAAGACGGACTTCCCGGAAACAAAGTAAGGTGCACCCTCGAAGCGTCCGACGGAAAAATCTATGTGGGTACGACAAACGGACTTGGAATTATTTCCCCCAACGGCAGTCTTGAATCCCTGACCAAGGATGACGGTTTCCCCAACGAGTTTATTATGTGTCTTTATGAAGACAAAGACAAAAACATCTGGGTTGGAACAGACGGTGGCGGAGTTGTAATTCTTTCTCCGGAACAGGAAATTATCAGTCGCTATGATGCCACAAGCGGTCTTGCAGGAAACGTGATTTTTAAAATCATGAATCTAAGGGACAATGATTTGTGGATTTCTACGGGAACCGGTATTACCCTCATCAGAAACGGAAAGATGACTAACTATAACTCTGCAAGGGGACTTGGTTCTGACGGTATCTTCCAGATGATAAATGATTACACAGACACAGTCTGGATGACCAGTAACAGAGGTATTTCCAGTGTCCGTTACAGCGCCTTTATTGATATTGCAGAAGGCAGGTCAAATAAACTTGCAGCAAAATTCCTTACCCGTTCTGACGGACTAAAAACTGCCGGTGCAACTTCAACTTCTCTTTCCATGAAAGACAGCATCGGTCGCGTCTGGTTTACCCTGACGGACGGTATTGCAGTTTATGACCCCGCAAAAGTTATGGCAAACAGACAGCCTCCCACAGTGCAGGTGCTTAATGCCGACATTGATAATGATGAAACTGATATTGCAGACGGTTCTGTAGTTCTTGCTCCACGTGCCCATCGTCTCCGCATAAAGTACACGGGTTTGAGTTTTGTTTCTACAGAAGCCCTTCTTTTCAGTTACTGTCTTGACGGCTTTGACCATGACTGGTGTCCCTGGGCTTCGGAACGTACAGTTTCCTACACAAACCTTAAGCCCGGCAAATACACCTTCCGTGTAAAGGCTTTAAACAGTGATGATGTAGAAAGTCTTCCCTCCGATCCCATCACCATCATAAAGCGCCCATACTTCTGGCAGCTCTGGTATTTCTGGCTTTTAGTGGTAGTTCTTGTGGTTGCCGCAACTGCATCTTTCCTCTGG
>JAEEKM010000058.1 GCA_016282455.1 Treponema sp.
AGCAGGTAAAAAAGATGGTGGACCTTTTTATGCAAAAGGGCTTCACGTATTTTGACACGGCACTCATGTACTGTGGTGGTGCCAGCGAGAGTGCAACAAAGCAATTTCTTGTGGAACGCTATCCGAGAGAAAGTTTTACTCTTGCTACTAAACTTCATGCGGCTTTCTTAAAAGAGGAAGCTGACTGTGACAGGCGCTTTAACGAGCAGCTTGAAAAAACAGGTGCCCGCTATTTTGATTACTATCTTATCCACGATATCAACATTCATACAATCGAAACTTACAATCGCTTTCATGTGTTTGACTGGATTCGTCAGAAAAAAGAGCAGGGGCTCATAAAACACATGGGCTTTTCTTTTCACGACGGTCCGGAGCTTCTGGATAAAGTTTTATCAGAGCACCCCGAGATGGAGTTTGTTCAGATTCAGCTGAATTATTTTGACTACGACAACCCCGGTGTACGCAGCCGTGAATGCTATGAGGTTTGTGAAAAACACAATAAACCTGTAGTCGTTATGGAACCTGTTAAGGGTGGAACTCTTGTAAAAGTTCCGTCAGAAGTTGAACAGATGTACAGGAATTACAACCCCAAGGCAAGTGTCGCTTCATGGGCAATTCGTTTTGCCGCTTCTCACAAAAATGTGCGCATGGTTCTTTCAGGCATGGGCAGCATGGAGATGATGCAGGACAACACAAGCTACATGGAAAAATTTGTTCCTCTTACGGATGAAGAACTCACACTCATAAAAAGTGCAGTTGCAATCCTGAACGGAAGAAAAGCAGTTCCCTGTACGGGCTGTTCTTACTGTACTGGCGGATGCCCAATGAATATTGCCATTCCCCGTTACTTTGCCCTTTACAATGCAGACCTTGCACAAGACCCTGATGGTAAAGCCGGATGGACTGTTCAGCAGGAGTACTATGCAAACCTGAACAAGGATTTTGGTAAGGCAAGTGAATGTATTCAGTGCGGTCAGTGTGAGGACATTTGTCCCCAGCACCTTAAGATAATTTCCCACTTACAGGAAGTTGCCGCCCACTTTGAAAACTAAATCAGCCTTACACAAAGTGTAAAAGACTCACTCAACATTTTTTGCCTGTTCGCGAATGTTCTCCAGTGAGTCTTTTGCTTTTATTACCATGGCACCAACTTCTGTAAACTGATTCTTACTTCCGATGGTGTTAATCTCCCTGTTTGCTTCCTGACAGATAAAGTCAAGTCGTTTTCCAGGAATGGGATTGTTTGTAATTTCACTTCGCATTGCGGCAAGGTGACTTTTTAATCTTATGATTTCTTCGTTGATTGTATACTTAACAAGCATTGCTGCAGTTTCCTGCATGATTCTGTTTTCATCAGCATGGTCACCCAGCAGTTCCTTAAATTTAGAAGTGATTGTTTCCTTAAACTTTTCTTCCATGCGGGGCTGCCATTCTGCAAAGAAGTCTGCACATTCATCAAGAATACTGAGTTTTTCAAGCAGGTCTTTTTTTAGGTTTGCACCTTCTCGTTCCCTGTCTGCTACAAAAGTTTCCAGCACTTCATTTAACACAGGTTCAATTTTTTTCCAGTATGCTTCTGCATCGTAACTGTGGGTTACGTTAATAACTCCATCCTGGGAAACAATCAGGCTTAAAGGAATTGTTCTGTCAAGATGGTTGAAGTTAGGCAGTTGTTTTGAAATTTTGAAAAATGCAGTGGCATATTCTACTGCAGCTTTGGGGTCTATAGTTACAGTTGCAGTTGATTCTGTATCATGCACGCGAATGTTAAAATCTACTTTACCACGAACAATTTTTTCGCAGGCAAGTTTACGTATTCTTGCTTCAAGCGGATTCAGAAATGGAGGCAGGTTAATGCTCAAATCCAGAAAACGGCTGTTTACGCTTTTAATTTCTATGCTAATCTGAGTTGAATCAACCATTACTTCTTTAAAGCTGTATCCTGTCATTGAGTTCATTTTGCAAGCTCCTCAAGTACTTTTTTTCCAACCTTCCAGTTGTCACCGGCTCCCATTGTCACAAGCAGATATCCGTCTTTTGTTCCGCTGGGTTTGTTCAGTTCTGAAAGTATAAGTTTTGCGGCAGAGTCAAAATCATCTGCATAAAAAGAATTTGGATTATATTTTTTTGTGTGCTCGTATAAAATCTCTCCTGTAACAGGCGCATTCTCTTTGTTTTCGCGGGCACTTCCGTAAATTTTATTGATGATGACAAGATCTGCGTCAGGGAAAGCTTGTGCAAAGTCTTCTAAAAGGGCAGCAGTTCTTGTGTATGTGTGGCTCATGAAGTCTACAATCATTTTATGCTTTCTGTAAAAGGCTCTGTAACCTGCAAGGGTTGTTTTAATTGCAGTCGGATGATGACCGTAATCGTCAATGACAATCAGTTCTTCACCGGAGGGAGTTTTTGTTTTTCCGACAATTTCGCTTCTTCTTTTTCCACCGGCAAAATCAAGCAGGGCAGTTTTAATTTCTTTTGCATATTCAGAAATGTCTTTTCCGTCTTCACGCAATAGTTCATTTACCAGCGCGATTGCGGCAGTTGCATTCCGTACAAGATGTTCGCCCGGAACACTGAGTGCACACTCACCTAAGATTGATGTGCTGAAGTACTGCTTTCCCTTTTCTATTCGGCCGAAAGAAAGGGTGATTCCGTTATCAGCAAGACTTCCGTAAGGAATGAGTTTAATGTCCGGTCTTTTTTTCTTTGCAATAAAGGCAGTTTCAACAGCACCCTTGTCGTCTGCGCAGTAAATGAGGGTTCCGTTTTCAGGCAGTTTGCAGATGAAGTCTACAAAAGCATCGCGGATGTCTTCGTAGGTTGGGTAGTAGTCCTGATGGTCGCTTTCCACGCTGGTAAGAATAATTTTTTCAGGAGAGAAGGACATGAAGTGTCTCTGGTACTCACAGGTTTCTGCAACAAAATAATGTTTTTCAGATTTATCAAAATCTTTTGAAGTCATTGTGCAGGAAGAATTAAAACTTGAAATTACAGAACCTGCCAGCACCTGTGCATTTAAGGGAAGCTTTTTTAGCAGGGTTCCGACAAGGCCTGTGGTTGTTGTTTTTCCATGAACACCGCAGACAGCGCAGGAATAAGCCATACGGGAAAGGTCTCCCAGTGCCTCGGTGTAAAGAAGGGTAGGAATATTTTTTTTCTTTGCTGCAATAAGGTCAGGGTTTGTGTCAGCCTTATAGGCACTTGAGTGAATTACATAGTCAATATTTTCCGTAATGTTTTCTTCGCTGAAGGGAAGTGCCTTTAAGTTTAGTTTTTCAAGAATTTCATCTGTGTAAAATCTTTCGCTTACATCGCTTCCTGTGATGTAAGCACCACGGGCATGAAGAATTTCCACAAGGGCTGCCAT
Organism: Treponema sp.; assembly: GCA_016282455.1. Taxonomy (GTDB): domain Bacteria; phylum Spirochaetota; class Spirochaetia; order Treponematales; family Treponemataceae; genus Treponema_D. Next base: position 3,368 of record JAEEKM010000058.1, read on the forward strand.
TCCGGTACCCTTAATGCCGACAAAATGTATGTGAAGTCCACTGACGTCTTTGGGAAGAGATACTTTATTTTCCATATTTAGGAGTATAGCACAAGAGGGTAAAAATATAAAGGGCAGAAGTTTTTAGTTTATAAGATTGTCAAATTCATCCTGAAGGGAAGTGTAAACGTAGTCTCGCAGGTCTATTATCATGGAGACTTTTTCTGCCATGCCGTCCTGAATGCAGATTGCTTTTATTTCATCCAGTTTGCGGGAGTTTAAATAGGTGATGCAGTATTCAAGTGCAGTAAGAAATTCCCTCTGACTCACTTCAATTTTTTTGTTGGAATGAAGAATGCACTGCCACACGTAGTCTGCATTTTCTGAGAAGAGTTTGAAATCTGCGGTTTGAAAATCTCTCGCTTCCACCATACTTATAGTATGGGGCACTTATGCGGTTTTGTCAAACATTTTTACAGGTGACTTTAGAATAATTCCTGCTGTAAACTTGCGGCATTCTGCAGGGTGTTTGTGTCCGAGTGAATGTGGTAGTCTCTTTGTACGCTCATTGTGTCTTTTAAAATGCGCTTAAAAAGTTCCATGCAGACACGGGCATCATCATCTGCCCTGTGGGCGGCTTTTACTTCGATTTTAAAATGACTTGCAAGATTCTGTAACTTGTAGGGGCCGTCTTTCTGCAGTTCAGGCATTTTGGGGTAAGCCCAGCGTGCAAGGGCAAGCGTGTCTATGCAGCGACAGGAAATGGGGGGCCAGTTCATGCGTTCAAGTTCTTTATTTACAAAGCCTAAATCAAAGGGGGCGTTGTGGGCAAGAAGCATGGTGTGTTTGTCGCCGATAAAGCGCATGAAATCTGGAACTGCGGTGGCGGCATATGGTTTGTCCTGAACCATCTCATTTGTAATGTGAGTGAGGTTTGTAAGAAAAGGCGTAATGGGGACAGGCGGGTGAATGAGCTGGTCATAACGGCTTATCTCACCGCTGCAGGTGAATTTTACTGCGCCTATCTCCATTATAAAGTCGGAGCTTGCATGAAGCCCCGTGGTTTCTGTGTCAAAGGCAACAAACACTGTGCCGGAATAAAACTCCCTTGCAAGGTGTTTGAAGTCTTTGAACATGTGAAGGTTCTCAACCATTAGTTTGCTGCGTCCAGAACTGCCTGAAGTTCAGAAAGAATTTTGTCTCTGAGTGCTTCTGCTTCTTCTGCCTTTGGTGCAGTTGCATTGATGTAGAACTTGATTTTTGGCTCTGTTCCACTGGGGCGGGCACTTACAACTGTTCCGCCTTCAAGCATGAACTGAAGTACGTTGCTCTTTGGCCATTCAAGTTTTTCCTTTACAGAAGGATTTGCGGGGTCAAACTGAACCTGCTGGAGAATATCGCGGATTTTAAGAACTTTCTTTCCACCAAGAGATTTAAGTCCGTCTTCACGAAGTTTTGTCATGATTCCCTTCATGATTCCAGGACCCTGAATGCCGGGGAAGTACTGGTTAATCTGTCCGTCTTTGTAAACACCGAATTTTGCATAAAGTTCATTCATGCGGTCAAGAAGACTCTTTCCCTGGCTTGCCCAGTAAAGGGTCATTTCTGCACAAAGGGCTGCGGCTGAAACTCCGTCCTTGTCGCGGACTTCTGTTTCAATAAGGTAACCGTAGCTTTCTTCAAAGCCGAAGGCATAGCGGTTGTTGCCTGCCTTCTCATACTGCTCTTCGTAGTAGGCAATCCACTTAAAGCCTGTAAGACATTCCTGAACGCTCACTCCGTAAGACTCTGCAATCTTGTCTACAAAAGGACTTGTAACGATTGAACGGATGAGGACTGGATCTTTTGGCATCTTGTTGAATTCTTTCTTGGAAAGAAGGATGTAGTCTGTAAGAAGGGCACCCATCTCGTTTCCGTTAACAAGAACCCAGTTTCCGTCCTTGTCGGGGAAGGCTGTTCCGAAGCGGTCTGCATCAGGGTCTGTTGCCATTACAACGTCAGCTTTTTCTTTCTTTGCAAGTTCCACTGCCATCTTGAGTGCAGGTGCTTCCTCTGGGTTTGGTTTTGCAACTGTTGGGAAGTCTCCGTCACCTTCACGCTGCTCAGGAACTGTGATTACATTGAGTCCCAGGTCACCGAGAACTTTTTCTACGTGCATTGCACCTGTTCCGTGGAGTGGTGTGTAAACAACTTTTACGCTGCCTGCTTTTTCTTTGATGAGTTCAGGGCGGTAAAGGTTTGCCTTAATCATTGCCTGATACTTGTCGTCAATTTCTTTGTCGATGAGAACGATTTTTCCAGAAGCAATTCCTTCCTCACGGGAAATGATTTTTACTTCTTTAACTGCATTCACTTCGTTAATGATGTTTTTGTCATGAGGCTCAGTTACCTGTGCACCGTCTGACCAGTAGGCCTTGTAACCGTTGTACTGGGGCGGGTTGTGGCTTGCGGTAACTACAACACCTGTCTGGCAGCCCAGTGTGCGGATTGCAAAACTAAGCTCGGGAGTAGGGCGGAGTCCTGTAAAGAGGTATGCTTTAATTCCGTTTGCGGCAAAAACACGGGCAGTAATGTCTGAGAACTTGTCGTGATTGTGGCGTGAGTCGTAAGCGATACATGCACTGAGTTTTCCACTCTTTGCTTCTTCAGGGAATGCATTGCTGATGTATGAGGCACGACCCTGTGTGGCTTTTGAAACGTTAAGTGTGTTCATGCGGTTTGTTCCGCCGCCCATTACACCACGTAAACCTGCTGTTCCGAATTCAAGACTCTGATAGAACCTGTCTTCAAGTTCCTTCATGTCTTTCTTTGCAACGAGTTCCTCAACTTCCTTGCGGAAACTCTCATCTTTCTCTTCTGCAATGTATGCCTGTGCACGAGAGAGAATTTCTTTTTCTTCCATATATTTCCCCCTTGAAATTATACTGATAAAAGTTAGCCTAGTATACCAAATTTTAAGGGGGATTTTCAACAGGTGAAAAAACTATTCGTCTGCCTTGCGGATCATGCTGGTTTCCCATCTGAGCAGGGAACGTTCTGCCGCAGTTTCTTCTCCCTGAATGTCGCACATTACACGGAAGACAGGTTCTGTTCCACTGGGCCTCATCCAGATAAATGCAATTACTTCTTTATTTTCATTATAGAAGCGGACTTTTAAACCGCCGTTTCCGTTGTTCCAGCTTTCGCCATCTTTAACAACACGTTCTTTTGTTCCGTTTGTAAGAACTGCATCGTAGGAATAAATGCCGTAGATTGCTTCCATGGGCTCTTTGTGCTGTTCCCATTCTTCTGCAAAAATGCGCTGAAACCTTTCCTTGAGTTTTCCCTTGTCTTCACTTGCCACCTGAAGAATTGCCCTTTCTTCGCTTACTCCTGTGGTCATGAATTTGGGGAGACTTTTTAGAACATCAGATAAAGTAAAATCATTTTTGTAAAGATTCTCCTGTCCGGATTTTTCGCACCAGATGTGGAAGAGACCCTTGTGTAAAGTTCCGTCACTGTCTGTTTTGTCGCGGATGGAAAGAAGTTTTACCATTGCAAAAAGGGTTGCAAGGGGATCGCGCACACAGGAGGGATGTGTAATGTTTCCGCCGTTACTTCCTTCGCCAAGAATGCGCACTGTGTAACCCTCTGCTCTTTTTTCACGGGCAAGATTAACAACATTTGCTTCACCAACTTCTGCCCTGAAAAGTTCTATTCCAAAACTTTTACAGACTGCATCTACCCGCATGGAAGTAGGACAGTTTACGCAGACTGCAAGCCTGTCATTTTTCTGTCTTGCCTTTTGTAAAAGACCATGGGGAGTGAGGTTTTCTTTTTTCCAGAACTCAAAGGCGGTTTCTGCAACAACGCAGAGTGTAAAAACTTCCTGTGCGGGAATGGGTTTTGCAATGCCTTCCTGTTCATCCCAGTAAACGAGGTTTCCCCTGTCGCCGTCACAGTCGGGCATGTAGCCTAAGAGAAGATCAGACTGTCCGTTAAACTGTTTCTCCTGCATGAAAGAAGCACAGTGGGTAAGGTTCTCCGGTTCAGGAATGATGGCGTGGGCAATTTCTCCGGCAGTGTCGTTAAAGGCATAAAAGCCCAGTCCAACTGAGGGAAGAAAATCTTTGTCTATGGAAAGGGTTCTGGAAGATCCGTTCATGTCGCAGCAGATGGAAAGAGGTTTTTGACTGCAGGATTCTTTTAAGGCGTCAAGCACCTGATTCTGTTCTTCTTCGTTTGCACTTCCTGCAATTACCTGTTTGATAAATGAAGAATA
>JAEEKM010000003.1 GCA_016282455.1 Treponema sp.
AACCTTGATGCTAAGCTCCGTGTTCAGATGCGTGCAGAGATTTCTGACCTTCACCACAGACTTAAGGCAACAATGATTTACGTTACTCATTACCAGATCGAAGCTATGACAATGGGTACAAAGATTGTGGTTATGAAGGATGGACACGTACAGCAGATTGGTGAGCCACTTTACCTGTACAACCACCCCGTTAACAAATTCGTCGCTGGCTTCATTGGTTCACCGCCAATGAACTTCCTCTCTGTAACTGTTAAGAAGCAGGGTGACAAGATTGTGGTTGACGAAGGTACATTTGAACTTGTTCCAACAGCAGAGCAGGCAGAATGCCTCAAAGATTATGTTGGAAAAGAAGTGTACTTTGGCGTTCGCCCAGAAGACCTGGTTTATCAGGATTCTCCCGCTTCAGAAAACAACATGCAGATGAAGGTTATCAATAAGGAGCCACTTGGCGCTGAAACACACCTGACACTTGCAACTAAGAGTCAGAATATCATCGCCCGTGTACAGGCTTCAGCAAAGGAAGGCTTTAAGCTTGGCGAAACCGTCAACTTTAAGCCTGAGATGACCCGGTGTAAGTTCTTCGCAAAGAACCCAGAGGATCTTGACGAAGAATTGAACCTGTGCGAAAAGATTGAACGCCCCTGGCTTGTAAATCCCATCACTGGTGAAATCGGCTATGACAAGGTGACTGTGGAACATTCAGTGGACCCTGAACAGGCAAAGAAGGACGCAAAAGCAGCCGCTAAAGCAGCAAAAAAGGCTGGTAACTAAGACAGAATAAGTCCTATCTAAACCGACTTTTCGCAAAAACGAGTGCCATTCCAAACGGAGTGGCACTTTTTTTATTTTCTGTATTTCAGTATAATTACCTCATGTTAAAAGATTTATTTGACCTTTTTTTTACTTTTTTCAAAATTGGAGCAGTTACCTTTGGAGGCGGTTATGCAATGCTTCCAATTCTGGACAGGGAACTTGCTTTTAAAAGAAAATGGATTTCTTCCGAAGACCTTGTTGATTACTATGCCATTGCCCAGGTAACCCCCGGAATAATTGCCGTTAACGTTGCAACTTTTGTCGGAGTAAAAAAGAGGGGAGTAGCCGGAGGAATTTTTGCTACCCTGGGTCTGGTCTGTCCTTCGATAATCATCATTTCTATAATTGCACTTTTTATATCTAACTTTGAATCCATCCCCTGGGTTCAAAAAGCCCTTAAGGGAATAAATGTTGCCGTTGCAGCCCTCTTAACCTATGCGGTTTACAATTTTGCAAAAAAGACTGTAAAAAACTGGTGGGGAATTCTTTTGTACATTCTTTCTTTCTGTGCAGTATATTTCCTTAAAATCTCATCGGTAATTGTTGTTCTTCTTGCAGCCCTGGTGGGAATTGTAATTTATGCCGCCACTCAGGGGAGGAAAATCAAATGACAGCTATTCTTGGTCTCTTAAAACTCTGCGGCATTTTTCTTTACATAGGTCTTTTTGCCATAGGCGGAGGTCTTGTTGCCGCCACATTTATCCAGCAGATTCTTGTAGAAAAATTAGGTCTCCTTTCTCTTGAAAAGTTTTACAGTATGCTTGCCATAAGCGAAAGCACCCCCGGTCCTATCGGCATAAACCTTGCAACCTATGTAGGAACTGAACTTTATGGTCCTTTTGGAGGTATTCTTGCAACAGTCTCTGAAGTTCTTCCTGCCATGGTTATAATCATGCTCATTTCAAAGTTCTTCTCTGATTTTCAAAAAAAGCCCCTGGTTCAGTCAGCCTTTTCTGCAATCAGACCTGCTACAGGCGGAATCGTACTTGTTGCAATGGTAAATGTAATTTTTCTTTCAGTCCTTAACGTAAGTCTTTTTAAAGAAAGTGGAAATTTCCTTTCACTTTTCAGACTTAAAGAACTGATTTTTTATACTCTTTCCTGCATTCTGCTTTTTGCATTTAAAAAACTTCACCCGGTTTTTATAGTTTTAGCAGGTGCTGTCTTCGGAATTTTATTTTTTTAAAAAATTTTTTAAAATTATTTGTCTTTTTTAGCGTTCCAACCCCCATATATATTATGTGAACGCAATAAGAAAAAAAACTAAAATCATCCTGCTCCTCCTTTTGCTCTTTTCTTTTACTGGGTGTAAAGGAAAAGACTGGACGAGGACTTATGAACAGGCTCTAATCGCTTACAGGGAAAACAATTTAAACACCTGTCTTTCCCTGCTATCTGCAATTCCTGAAAACTCATCTACATCTTTTCAGGCCCGTCTTCTGGAAGGAAAAATTTATTTTTTCACGGAAGAATTTGAAGAAGCCTTTATTCTTTTTTCAAAACTCTCAAAACACTATCCCTCCTCTTCGGAAGCAAGAATCTGGCTTTTGCGCTCAGAGTTTTTTTTCCGGCAGAAGTGAACGTATGGAAGCCCTTCTGCAAAATGAACTTCTGCTTAATTCAGGTGACTGGCGACTCTGGTATTTATCTGCACTCTGCAGTGAACAGAAGGGCCGTTATGATTCCATGCTTTCTGATTTAAGAAACTGTGAACTTTTACTTTCTGAAGGAAATAAAGTTTACTCAAAGCTCTCCTTCCTCTGGGACTTACTTGGCAACAAAGAAAAATCAATAGATTACAAAGTAAAAGAAGCGGCAGTCAAATCCATATTAAACGATTTGCCGCAGGGAGATGTAAAATGAAAAAAAGTTTTCTGTTCTTTTTCACACTTGTTTTTCTTCACCTGTTTATTTCCTGCCAGTCTGTGGAAAAAAGTCTTTCTTACCAGAGCAGCATGGGTCTCTTTGAGCGCTATTCTTTTGTTCTAAAAGACGTAAGCTTTTCTGTAGACTTTGTTTCTGACCCTGAACTTACTAATCAGTTTTCAAAAATGCTTGAAACAGAAATTGCAAAAGTAAACGGAAGTTTTTCTGCCCCCTGGAAAAAAGAAGCCTATGTAAATGTGACTGTTGTGGAAAGAAGCCTTCGTAAAAACTTTCGTGAAAAAAAATCTCTTTCCCTTCAACTGGAAGTTTTTAATTCTGAGGGAAAAGTTTTATTAAATCACGGGCTTTATTTTCATAAAAATCAGTCTGTGCTTTCAAGCCTTGAACAGCTTAGGCTTGTAAAAGAAAGCGGAAGAATTTTAAGGAGCATTAAATGAAAAGGGGAATAAAGACTTTTCTTTTTGCAATCATTTTACTTTCTCTCTCTAATCATCTTTATTCAGAGGCATATATTATTGACTCTCTTTCTTCAGCCCTTGCATTTGCTCTTTCCAATCAAAAGTCTCTTGCCTATGAAAAAGAAAACGCAAGGCTTTTATTAAAAAACTCTTATTTTTCGCTTGATGCTTTTTTGCCCTCCATTTCTTTCTCCATGAATGATTTAGAAAGCCGGGTTAACAATACAAAAGATTCTAAGTCTCTTTCCTGTAACCTTTCTGTGGAACAGCCGCTCTTTAACGGTGGCCGTTCACTTTTTGCACTTCAAAAAAATATTTCTGATGCAAAGGCAAACCTGCTTTTACTTGATGAAAAAGAAAATGCTTTTTCTCTTAAAGTTATAAAAAACTTTCTTTCCTGTCTTGTTCAGAAAAAACAGCTCGAAGCCGCCAATGCCTGTTTACAGACTGCAGAAGAAGAACTTTCTTTTGTAAAAGCCGAATGGGAGAGGGGACTTTGTCTTGAAGAAGATTACCTTTCCTGTAAGATTTCTGTAATGCAGATAAAAGCGGAGGCTGAAAAAAACTTAAACGAATGGAAGAAAAAAGTGAGGGCTTTTAAAATGCTTTCTTCTGTTTCTGAGGAAGTAGAAATTGATTTTTCCTGTAAAGATAATTTTGAAGA
>JAEEKM010000059.1 GCA_016282455.1 Treponema sp.
ATTCACAAAAGGAAGAGGATTTCTTACATCAAGTACGGAAGGAAGAAGGATAGAATCTTCGCAAACTTTCTCTGTATAAGGAAGGTCTATTTGCTTTGGAAGAAAATATCTGTTTTCGTCTTCACTTTCCATGCACTGGGTAAAATGCACCCACCAGTAGGAAACAGGAACTTTAACAGGCTCATGCCCCTGGTGAAGAATATTTGCAGGAAGCAGAACCATACGGCCGGGTTTTACTTCCACCACTTCATCCCCCACCTCAATTAAAGTTGAATTCTTTCTTCCAAAAATAAGTACGGTTTCATTTTCAAGACGCCTCTTCATGTGGCACCAGAGAGGATTCAGCATGGCAAGACCGCATACAGGAGATTTTGTTAAATCTGCATGTCTAAAAAGATAACCCTTCATAAAATCAGAGCAGCCGCTTTAAGTCTTCCGGAGTAAAGGACTTACGTTCATTTCCGTTGGGGTTTCTTCCCATTTCCATGAAAATAAGATGAAGAATGCTCTTAACTTTTTCAGTTACCATCTGATAAATTTTTTCAGAAAGTCTCTGTTTAATATCCCACTCAAGTCCCTGCTGTCCGTCTGACTTACGCACAAAAACAAAAACATAAAGACTCTTGTCATCAAGGGTACGCTCAAGAAGAAGAATGCCGTCTGTTACAAAATGCATTCCGCTGAGTTCAACATTTATGTTTGAAACTTTTTCGTAAAGGGGAATGTAAAGGTTCTCATAAAGAGAGCAGGAAAAATGACTCAGGCTGATGTCTGCAATCTGGGCTGAATACTGTTTTTTATGATACGTAAAAAGAACTTTTGTTGCCCCTTCGCAAACTGCACGAATGTTTTTTCGTCTGCCGGAAGCCTGGTTTGCATACATAACTTTATCAATGAGACCGAAATTCTTTTCTTTCTGATACTCAAGTGAAATACAGCCGCACTGAATGCCTACGTCAAAGAGATAGTATTTTTCGAGACTCTGTTTTTCTTTTGAGGAATTGCGCTTGGCATAAAGAACACCGATTAGCACATTGCTGCCATGACGTTTCTGCAGGTCTTTTATGTAATCTGCCCATACAATGCCGGGAACTTCGCTGTCTATGTAAAAAAACAAAATGGAATCTGAAAAAACCGTGATGATTGATTCAATTTTCTTGTCTAAGGGACATGAACGGTCATCTTCTATAATATAAGTTTCATAACCACGGGCCATATAATCTTCAAGATAAGATTCAGGCAGCAGGGAAGTGTCGGGCACAATGAAGAAAGTTTTTCTCCCCTCAAGAACAGTCAGTGTGGTTTCGTTCATCTCTAAAAACTCCAAATTTCATTGTAACACAAGTTGGCTGTTCTTGCACTTAATATAGTGTTATATATGTGAGATAAGTGTCTAGTCTTTTTTTATTGCAACAAGAGTCAGATCGTCGTACTGGGTGTCTTCGAGAATACCGCGGTAGTAGAGGTAGCCGCTGTCGTTGTCAATTTCATGGCTGTCAGCGCACCAGAGGTCATACTGAACAAAGCACTTACGCAGGAAGAGGTCGATTTTTTTGTCCACTTTAACACGGTCTGTTGCCTTGGGGTAATCCAGCCGGTAAAAACGGAAAACTTTTTCTACTGAAACAAGAGCCATGATTACGTCTTCGGCACTGCCTGTACAGGAAGAAAAATCAAAAGTAAAGAAGGAATGTGAAGGATCATGGAAACGGCGCAGGGTGTAAGTTTCACGCGCAAAAACTGCTTCAATAATATCATCCACACGGGCAGAAGTCATCTCTTCGCTGGTGTCTCCTACCATGTGGGTTTCATGAAGCTCCCCCTCCTCCATTCCATACTCTTCGCAGGGAACAACATTGTACCTTGCATCACGGAAGTAACGCTTGGATTCCACAATACCGTCAGTGTAAAGGAAGAGAACGTCGCCTTTTTTAAGGGTAAGTTTTGAAACCCTGTAGCCGCCCTTCATGTTAATCATGTCTGTGCTGAACATTCCTGCGGCGGGAGTTTCTGCAAGAGTGATTGTATGTTTTCTGTGGGTAGCAGAGTCGTAAAGGTGAACAAGATTGTCGCCCGCATTACAGAAAATACATTCACCTGTCTTTGTATCAAGAAGACAAAGGGTAAAGGCTGCAAAACGTCCTTTAAAACCTCTTCTTTCAAGAAGGTCATTCATCTGTTCTACAACCAGGGCAAGATTTGTACTCTGCTTGTCTTTATTCACATTCCAGCTGCGGAAAAATCCCTGGAACATGGTGGCAATCTCAACCATAATAAGGGCGGCGGGAACTCCATGTCCTGAAATGTCGCATTTAATTATCGCATACTGGTGTTCACCGATTTTCTGATAGTCAAAGTAGTCACCGGAAAGTTCATCTGCTCCGGCATAGTAGATAAAAAATTCAGCCCCCCTGGTAAGGAGTCTTCCTGTAGTAAGGGAAGTTCCGTTTGCATCAGTTTCCAGCGGAATAAAGCGGGTTTGAATTTCCTTACCAAAGTTTAAGTTTCTTGAAACAACTGCGGCAGAAACAAGGGCATCCGTCATTTCATTAACGGTATCACCTAAAACACCAATTTCGTCATGGCGTTTTACTTCCAGTTTTTTTCCTGCAAGTCTTTCTTTATCGTCCGTATCGCGAATGAGGGCCACGTGATGTACCAGTTCGTTAATGGGTCGGACAATTGCGGCAGAAATGATAAAGGCAAAGATGATGCTCACAAGAATGGAAACAAGAATAATGATTACGGCAGTGCGAATCATGGTTTCAAGAAGTACCTGTCTCTCTCCGATAAGGGCTTCCGTATTTACTCCGACAAACACAACGCCCCGCACAAAACTTTTTGAGTCAGACTGATAGTAAAGAACAGGTTTGTAAAAAACATACTCAGTATTGCTTCTGTCTATGTGACTTGCATCATACTGGGGAACGCTTCCTATTCCACGAACGGAAAGATTTTCCAGAATATTTTCTACCCTTGTGTAAAGCTGGGCATGAATAACTTCTATCTCTTCAAAACGCTGGCGGCTTACGGGGTCATATTTGTTGGAAAGCAGACGGCTCTCTTTTTCAAGATCCAGAAGGTTTTGAGAAAGATTTGTAAGCTGTGCTGCTGCCTGAGTATTTAGGCCTGAAAAATTTTCAAACACATAGGAAAGCTGATTCGAAACAAGACGGCTTTTTCCAGGGTCAAAAATGTCAGTGTCTATTTTTGAAAGAATGTTTTTGTCGCTGCTTGCCCAGATGTAATCTATACCCTTTTC
>JAEEKM010000060.1 GCA_016282455.1 Treponema sp.
ACAGATAAAGTTTCTTCAGGTTATGAAGGTGTAACACCCTATATTTATAAGATAGATAATGCAAGTGGTATTGTATATATAAAGTACACAAAATCTTATGATCCTTCTGATCCTACTTATTATTCAACTTCTGGAACTGATGTAGGTAAGTGGTATGCCATTTACTATTCACAATTGCAGACCGTTGAGGGAAAAACTACTGCAAAAATTTCAGGTGCCTATAAGGAGGTTGGTGGAAAAACTTCTACTGATACTCTTGAAGAAGCTTTTGCTGAGTTTACTCCCGATAATCACTATTTTGATAACGGTACTGTTTGCACCAAAGAGTAACTGCTGCCTTTATCATCTCTAAAATCCTACGCCGGATTGTAGTGGCGCGAACGAAGTGAGCGTTCCCGCGCAAGCGGGAATGCAGGCTTCTGCCGGAACCACGGAAAGTCGGTTTTACAATGTAATTGTCCCCCGATTAGAGCAGAGGAATTTTCTGTGAGTAAAAAAAGTTTCGTCCAGATTTTTATAATAATTTTATTTCAAACTATTTTATATCCAACTAATTTGTTTTCGCAGGAAGAGATTAGTCTGCCTCATGTTTTTACTTTTATTGATTCTCCTCTGGCGGAACAAAGGCAGGTTTTGACTTCCGAAGAAATTGAAGAGACGCACACGGAGAGTCTTCCGTCTTTGTTTGAGTCTATGGGTATTCAGACTTTGAGTTACGGCGCTTACGGTTCGCAGAGTAATCCTTCAATCCGCGGTTTTACCGGTGGCACTGTTCGGGTTGTTGTGGACGGTGTGCCCATGAATTCTTCGCAGAACGGAAACTTTGATTTTACTTCCATCAACCCCAATGATATTGAAAAAATTGAAGTTGTGCGCGGTGGTTTTACAGAAGGTCTTGCAGGTGAAGGGGCTGTTGGGGGTGTTGTTTACATTACAACTAAAACACAGAAACTTGGAAATCATTTTAACGCAGGGCTTGGAACAAAAACTTTTTTTTATTCTGAATGTCCGCTGGATTCTTTTTTTGCAGACTTTACCTGGAACAGTCAGCTTTCTGAAAATACTTTTTTTAAAGCAGGCGGAAATTTTTCTTTTGCACAAAATAGATTTCTTTATCTTAACCGAATGAATAAAATTCGTGAAAATAAAGATGCAGAAGTTACTGACGGAAATGCAGATCTGAGTCTCATGCATTTTTTTGGTAACGGAAATTATTTTTCTGTAAGCGATTTATTTTACGGCGGGTCTAAAAAACTTTCTTCGGGTGGTAATCAGTCTGACTACAACAACAGTCTTTTGACTTCTGTTTTTTTTCCGGCACTTAATTTTCCATTTTTGCAGTCGCCCCTTAAAATGAACGGAAACCTTTCCTGGAAAAGTTCTAATCAATGGTATGATGCAGAAAACAGCCAGCATAATCTTAACGAAGTAAAGTCTGATTTTTCTATGCAGGCACTTGTTTTTTCATGGCTTTCACAGATGCTGGGCTTTCATCTGGAATGGGATCATCTCTCTTCTACAAACACTGGAACCCACAGTATTTTTTCTGGCTGCGTAAAGGGAACTTCAAAAATTTTTCTTTCTGAATGGGCATCACTTTCACTTCCGCTTTCGTTTACTTTTAGTAACACTAATTTTGCTTTTGTTCCTAAACTGGGTTTTCGTTTTGACCTTACCTTTGCTGCAATTTTGTTTGATGCATACCGCATGATTTCTTTTCCAAATATGAATCAGCTTTACTGGGTTGGAGTTGGTGCAAGAGGAAATACAAATCTTCTTCCTGAAAGCGGCTGGGGTGGGGAAGTGACTTTTGATTCTAAGTTAAGCTGGCTTCCCCTGTCTGTATGTGTGTTTACAAACTATTATGAAAACTCCATTCACTGGGGAGTAACAGATTCTTCTGCAAGTATCTGGACGCCATTGAATTTGAGTTCTGCTTTTTATCTTGGTGCGGACATTTCTTTTGTAAAAACTTTTTTTCATATACTTACACTGCGGGCGAATTTTGAGTATCTTTATAATCGTCTTCTTGATGAAAGCAATTCTTCCACTTATGGAAAAATGATTATGTATACGCCTGATATTGTTGCCTCACTTTCTGCGCTACTAAAAATGAGTTTTGCATCTTTTACCCTTGAAGCAAATTATACCGGCAGGCGCTATGAGGATAACGCAAATACTTATGCACTCTCTCCCTTCCTGCTTTTGAATGCAAGTTCTGAGCTCCTTGTCTGGGAACATTTTACTCCCTATCTCAGGGCAGATAATATTTTAAATGAACGCTACGAAAGTGTACCGGGTTTTCCTCGTCCCGGTTTTTCCCTGACATTTGGGCTTCGTGCTTCCTGGTGATTTTTTAGTGGAAATCAATTTGTTTATGTGATATAGTCGGGTTGTATGGAATATACGGTTGATTCTCTGGTTTCTTTAATTTCTCGCATTCACAGTAACGCCGCTGAGTTTACAAACCGCAGGCTGTCTGATAAAAATATTGTTTCTTCCCACGGTTTTATTCTTTATTTACTTTCAGTTAACGGTTCAATGACCATGGGAGAAATTGCCCGTTCTATCAACCGTGACCGTTCTACTACGACAGTTCTTGTGAGGCGCTTAAAAGAAGATGGTCTTGTAAAAGAAGATGCCAGTAAAACAGACGGTCGTTCAAAAAATATTTCCCTTACCGCTAAGGGCAAAAAAATGAATTCCCGCACCGCTTCCATTTCCAGTGACCTGCTTTCTGTCTGCTATAAAAACTTTTCTGCTGCAGAAAAAGAACAATTACTTTCGCTTTTGCTTAAGTTTAACGAGAATATTGAAGGCGAACTAAACCCCTAGTTGAGTGAATCGAATTAAAACGCAGATTTCTCCAGTCCGCACTCCGTGCTCCAGTCGAAATGACTAACGAGGGGGAAGGAAATTGCAGGAGGCAATTTCCTTCCCCCTTGACAATAGTTTGATATCCAACTATATTTCTTTCTATGAAAAAGCTTTTATATAAAACTATTTTGTTTACTTTGGTTTCCGTCCTTTCGTTTGGATTTATTTCCTGTTCAAAAGATTCTGCAAAAAACACTGTAAGTATCGGTGTGTTTGTGCCTGGTATTGTGGCAGATTCTCCCACTTACGCAAATCTTGTTGAGGGTGTAAAAGAAGGCGTTGATCTTTACAATGCCTCACTTGCCGAAGGTGGAAAAAAGGCAGTCTGTCAGGTTCTTGAAGCAGGAACAAATCAGAGTGAATGGGGTCCAAAAATTACAGCCCTTTGTGCAAGCGGTTCTTACGAAGTTATTATTTCTTCAAATGAAGCCCTGCCGGAACTGGTTGCTCCCATTACAGCAAAGTTTCCCAAACTTAAGTTTATTCTCATACACGGTTTTTATGAAGGAAACCCGCAGATGTATTGCGTTAACTACGACCAGCGCGAACAGGTTTATGTAAGCGGTTATCTTTCAGGCCTTATGTCAAAAAGTCATAAGGTTGCAGTTGTTGCCGCCCAGGAATATCCTGCCATGAACAACATCCTTTACCCCTATTATGCCAGAGGTGCTGCTGATGCCGTTAATGGAACTACCTGTGATTTCCGTATCGTTGGTAACTGGTATGATGCTTCCAAGGGTGCAGAAATTACCGATGCCCTTTGTGCAAGCGGTGTTGATATCATCCTTCCAATCTGCGGCGGTGCTTCCCGTGGTGTAATTTCCTCTGCCAAAGAACATGGCGCTCATCTTTCCTTCATTGATGCAGATGCTTTTGTAAAGGCTCCCGGAACAATTATCTCTTCCTGTGCAACAAAACAGGCACAGGCATGCAAAGAAGCAGTCCTTCAGTATCTTAAAGGTGAAACTCCCTGGGGTACAACCCGTTCTGTCGGAATGCGTGACGGCTACATTGAGTTTGTTCAGGATTCTCAGTATTATGTTGAAGCAGTTCCTGAATCTGTCCGGACAAAAGTTGCTTCTCTTGTAACCTCTCTTTGTGACGGTTCTCTTTCAGTTCCTGAACTCTGATTCAAGGAGATGGTGAATGGAAATAAAGCTTGAAGGTATCTCCAGGCATTATCCATTAAAAAAAGCATTGGATGATGTAAGTGTAACTTTTGCCTCTGGAAAACTCCATGCACTTTTTGGAGAAAACGGAGCGGGAAAGTCTACGCTTGCAAAAATTATTTCCGGTTCTCTTTTACCTACTGCAGGAAAAATCTTTATTGATGATAAGCCGGTGCATTTTTCAAATTCTAAAGATGCACTCGCTTATGGAATTGTGATTGTAGAGCAGACTCCGCTTCTCTCTCTTTCACTTACCGCCTATGAAAACCTTCTCCTAAAGTCCAAAGAAAAAAAACTCATACTTGATTACAATGTTCCTGACTCTCTGCTTTCTCTCCGTGACAGCTGGTGTCCTAAGCTTGATTTTTCTTCCAAAGTCAGGGATTTAGGCGGAAACTTCAGGTTTTATGTTTCTTTACTTGGCGCACTCTTAAGAAAACCAAAATGCCTTATACTTGATGAACCTTCCGCTTTCCTTGATTTTGATGAGCGCAAAAAACTCTATGATTCCTTAAAAAAACTTACCGCCTCTGGAACTACGGTAATAGTTATAACCCACAGTGCTTCCGAAGCAAAAACTTATGCAGACACAATCACTTTTTTAAAAAAAGGAAAAAGAGTTTCTGAAGAAAACTTTCATGCCTCCCAGGAGAATGCAGTTTCTTTTCCCGATTTTAATTTTTCAAAAACAGATGCTTCTTCTTCGCCTCTTTCCTTAACTTTTAATCATCTTTCCTGCCGACCTCCTTCAAGACCAGCCCTCCTTGATGCAACGCTCACAGTTAAGGCTGGAGAAATAACTGCTGTTACGGGGCTAAAAGAATCTTCAATAGATACATTGGAAGATGCCCTTACCGGAATGGAAAAAAATAATCTTTCCGGACAAGTTTCTTTTACAAATTCTCAAGGGGCTCATTTTGATTTTAATCTTTCAAAAGGGGAGTGGTCAGTTTCTTTTTTAAGGGAGCATGGAACTGCCATTGTTCCCTCAGATAGAAAACTCCGTGGCTCCAATCCTAATCTAACTGTTACCCAAATGCTATGTGCCCATTACAAGGGAAAAAATCTTTCTTCCTATGCACAGCATTTAATTGATGAAGCGAACATCAGCATCATGACTGAAGAAAAATGTTCTTCACTTTCTGGCGGAATGCTTCAGCGACTTATTCTTGTTCGTGAACTTTCTCTAGATCCGTCTCTTGTTATTTTGTGTAATCCCATGCAGGGCTTAGACATTCGCTCTCAGGCTTTTTTTACAAAAACAATTGTTTCTCTTGCAGAGTCTGGCAAAGCAGTGCTTGTAATTGGTGCTTCCGATATGCCCCTTACAATCTGCAGCCGGGTCTATGCTTTGGAAAGCGGAGTCTGCAGGCTGTCTTTTAGTAAGGAGAATGTATGAAAAAAAAGTTTCCCTTTCAGTCTGTAATTTCTCCATTAACAGGTTTTATTGTCTGCATTCTGATTATTCTTTTTTGTGCACAGAATCCTCTTTCTGCACTTGCCTCACTTTTTACAGGCACTTTTACAAGCCCTTACTATTTTGGTTCCATGCTTAACACTGCCGCTTTTTTAATGCTTGCAGGAACTGGTGCTTCCCTTTCCTTAAAGGCAGGAAACATGAACCTTGGCGGGGAAGGGCAGATATACACAGGTGGTTTTGTTGCCGCCCTTGTCTTAACCTCTTCATGGAAAATTCCTTCATGGCTTTTGTTTACTCTTGCATTACTTTTGTGCCTTGCCTCTGGTGCAGGTATGGCTCTGCTTTCTGCAGTGTTAAAAAAAATAAAGGGAGCGGAAGTTCTTCTTACTTCCTATTTAATTTCTGCCGCAAGTATTCCCATTGTAGACGGTCTTATTACTTCTTCCCGTACTCAGGCTGAACAGAATCTTCTTGCCTTACCCTACATTGATTCTGTATTCAGGTTTCCACAACTGCTTGCTCCTTCTCCCTTTACAATTTCATTCTTCTTTGCAATTGCAGTTTGTCTTTCCAGCTGGTTTTTTCTGACCTTTACTTATTCAGGAAGAAAACTTACCCTTTGGGGAACTTCTCCTGAGTTTGCCCGTTACTGCGGTTTTAAAAGCGACCCCATTCTTCTTTCAAGCCTAACTCTTTCAGGGGCCCTGCATGCACTTACTGGTTTTGCAGCCGTGTGCGGAACTTTTTATACCTGCCACTTGGGTTTTGCTTCAGGCATGGGCTGGAATGCTTTAAGTGCTTCCCTTATTGTTTCTTCAAATCCGCTTGCCCTTATTCCCGCTTCGCTTGTACTCGCCTGGCTTTACACTTCTGCTGACAGGGTTGCCCTTACCCAGGGTTTTGCCTTTGATATAGGCGGTATTGTTCAGGGCTGTGTGCTTTTTGCAATCGCCATTCCTTTTTCTATAGAAAAAATTAAACTTGCCCGTCTTGAAAAAAAACAGGATGCTTCCCAGGAGGCCCGTTCATGAATGCCATACTTTCCGTTTTCTTTATTGCCTCTCCTCTGCTTCTTTTAACAACCGGTGCCCTTGTGAGTGAGTATGCCGGACGTCTTGCCATGTTCCTTGAATGCATAATAAATCTCGGGGCCTTTCTCTGTTTTACTTTTACTCTTGCCTTCCACAATGTTTTTCTTGGAACCCTTGCTTCCGTGCTTGTCTGTTCCCTTGTAGTCTTTGCGCTTGAAAAACTTGCCTCTCATTTTAATGCCAACATGTTTCTTATTTCTCTTGCCATGAACCTGCTTTTTTCTTCCATGGCAACTTTTCTTTCTGCCTTAATCTTTAAAACCC
>JAEEKM010000061.1 GCA_016282455.1 Treponema sp.
ACGAAGACAATCCTTCCGTTCGCGGAATGGTTGCTGCTGTGTCTCACTTAGTTAAATGCGAGGAGATTGACTAATGTCAGAATACGAATTGCACGCACCCGAAGGTGCAAACAAGAAACCCAAGCGCGTTGGCCGTGGTTCTTCATCAGGACTCGGTTCAACTGCCGGTAAGGGAAATAAGGGTCAGCAGTCACGCTCAGGCAGTGCACAGCCATACGTAGGATTTGAAGGTGGACAGATGCCTCTGTACCGCCGTCTTGCCCGCCGTGGTTTCTCTAACGCTGCCTTCAAGACAGAGTATGAAATCGTTAACCTTTGCGACATTGAGCGCAAGTTTAATGACGGAGAAACTGTTGACCGCAAGTCACTTGTGGAAAAGAAACTTATCCGCAAGGCTGCCGCCAATATCAAGGTTCTCGGAGACGGAGAGCTTTCAAAGAAGCTTACTGTTGATGTAGATAAGGTTTCTGCTTCTGCAAAAGAGAAGATTGAGAAGGCTGGCGGATCAGTTAAGGTTCGTGAAGCAAAAGAAAGTAAGTAAGGCGCGGAGTATCTAGATGGCAAACAATCCAATTGTAAATATGTTCAAGGTGAGGGAACTTCGCGTAAAGATGCTCTTTACCTTGCTTATTCTCGCTGTGTTCCGTCTGGGCTCAGTGCTTACTATCCCCGGAATCAACGCAACCTTGCTCCTGCAATACTTTGATACTCTTGCCAGTGGCGCGGAAAGTGCGTTTGCCAGTTATATGGACTTCTTCGCCGGCGGTGCATTCGAGAGATTCTCTGTGTTCATGCTGGGTGTTATGCCCTACATCTCAACACAGATTATCCTCCAGCTTGCACTGGTGATTTTCCCGTCGCTCAAGAGAATTGCCCAGGAAGAGGGTGGTCAGCAGCGTGTACAGGCATGGACCCGTGTAGGCACAATCATTGTGTGTCTTATCCAGTCTGCTGCCATTACAGTTTATGCTGATTCCATTAACCAGGCAGTTCCCGGAGCAATCATCTTTGATAATAAGGTGTTCTTTAATGTACTGGCAATCCTCACCGTTACTACCGGTTCAATGATTACTGTGTGGCTCGGTGACCAGATTACTGCCCGTGGAATTGGAAACGGAATTTCAATGCTGATTTTTGCAGGTATTGTGGCTCGTATGCCAAGCGCAATTTACGACCTTATTAGGGAAGTAAGAAGCGACTCAAGCGAAATCAACATGGTATTCGTGATTGTGGCTTTCCTTATGTATCTTGTAATTATCGGCCTTGTGGTTTACGAACAGTCCGGTGTACGCAAGATTCCTGTTAACTACGCAAAACGCGTGGTTGGACGCCGCATGATCGGTGGTCAGAACACCTACATCCCATTTAAAATCAATCCGTCAGGAGTTATCCCTATCATCTTTGCTTCTGCTTTCCTGACATTCCCGCTTCAGATTGCAAACAGCCTTGCCGGAAGAGCTACCTGGCTCATGAAAGTAAGCGCAGTCTTGAATCCTTTGGGAGTTTGGTATAATATTATCGAAGTCTTGCTGATTATCTTCTTTGCATACTTCTACACTCAGGTAACCCTGAACCCCACAGAAATCGCAAAGAACATCCGTGAAAACGGCGGTTCCATTCCAGGAATCCGTACCGACAAGACAGAGGAATATCTTCAGAGGGTTTTAAACCGTCTGATTCTGCCCGGATCACTGTATCTTGCACTGATTGCCATCATCCCTACAGTCGTGCAGATTCTGTTCAAGTTCCCCGCGTCTATCTCCATGCTGATGGGTGGCACCTCGCTCCTCATCCTCGTGGGTGTGGATCTTGACACAATGGCTCAGGTAGAAGCCCTTCTCAAGATGCATCATCATGATGGTTTCACAAAGAAGGGGCTCAAATCAAGAAATCTGTAGAAAATCTTGTAATTTTCTGCTGAATTTTGCGATTTGCACTAGATTTAATTTGGGAAAATATGCTATACTACCGCACTTGCTCATTACGGGCAGGTGCGCGTTGTGCTTTGCTGACTGTAGCTTAAAGCAAGCTGCCATGGTCGGTGGAGTAAAATAGTGTACATTTTTCCAGGGGGACTTTTATGAAAGTACGAACCAGCGTAAAGCCCATTTGCGACAAGTGTAAGGTTATCAAGAGAAACGGAATCATCCGCATTATCTGCGAGAACCCCAAACATAAGCAGAGACAGGGTTAAGGAGTAACAGATGGCACGTATTGCGGGAGTTGACCTCCCAAACAAGCACGTCAACATTGCGTTGACCTATATCTATGGTATTGGTCGTTCATCTGCAAACAAGATTTGCGAAGCTACAAAGATTGATCCACACACACTGATTAACAGTCTGTCTGAGGATGATCTCACAAAACTCCGCAAAGAGATCGATGAGAACTACAAAACAGAGGGCCGCCTTCGTTCAGAGATTGGTCTGAATATCAAGCGTCTTATGGACATCGGCAGCTATCGTGGCCTGCGTCACCGCAAGGGACTTCCCGTTCGTGGTCAGCGCACCCGCACTAATTCTCGCACACGCAAGGGTAAGAAGAAGACCGTTGCTAACAAGAAGAAGGCATAAGGCGTAGGAGCGTAAGTAATGGCAACCAGAACGAAAAAGAAAGAGAAAAAGAGTGTCTACGAAGGAAACGTCTATATTCAGGCTACCTTCAACAACACAATTGTGACTATTACAGACCTCCGCGGAAATGCAATCTCCTGGGCTTCCTCAGGTGGACTTGGATTCCGTGGTGCAAAAAAGTCAACTCCTTTTGCCGCTCAGTCAGTGGCAGAAACAGCCGTGCAGCGCGCTGCCAGTTATGGTCTGCGTG
Source organism: Treponema sp. (assembly GCA_016282455.1). Taxonomy (GTDB): domain Bacteria; phylum Spirochaetota; class Spirochaetia; order Treponematales; family Treponemataceae; genus Treponema_D. The sequence continues at coordinate 2,824 of JAEEKM010000061.1, forward strand.
AGGTTCACGTATTTGTAAAGGGACCTGGAATTGGTCGTGAAAACGCCATTCGTGTCCTTGGAACCCTGGGGCTCAAAGTTAAGTCAATTTCTGACGTAACACCCATCCCACACAACGGATGCCGCCCCCGCAAAACACGCCGCATGTAAGGAGAGTGAAGGAATATGGCTAGATATACAGGACCTGTTTGCCGTCTGTGTAGAGCAGAAGGTAAGAAATTATTCCTCAAGGGTGACCGTTGCAAAAGCGACAAGTGCCCTATCAACAAAAAACGCGCTGCTCCTGGTAAAGACCCCAAAGGTCGCGTAGGAAAGCGTTCTGAGTACGGACTCCAGCTCCGCGAAAAGCAGAAGATTAAGCGTATGTATGGAATGCAGGAAAAGCAGTTCCACATTGCTTTTGAAGATGCTCTCCGCATGAATGGTGTTACTGGTGACAACCTTGTCCGTATTCTTGAGAGCCGCCTTGACAATGTTGTGTTCAGAATGCACTTTGCAGTTTGCCGCAACCAGGCTCGTCAGATTGTGACCCACCGCCATGTAATGGTAAATGGTCGCATTGTTGACATTCCAAGTTATCGTGTTAAGCCAGGTGATGTGATTGAGGTTAAGGAGCGCAGCAAGAAGCTTGCTGTTATCCAGGAAGGACTTAAAGAAAATACTAAGTCTGGAACTTATCCTTGGATCACACTGGATGAAGATGCCGTTAAGGGAACATTCGTTCAGTACCCGCGCCGTGAGGAAGTGACCGACCTCGCTGATGTGAAAGAGCAGCTCGTGGTTGAGCTCTATTCTAAATAATAAGGAGTTCAGATGGCTCGCAAAAATCTGCTTAAAGGGTTTAAAAAACCGAAGGGCATTACATTTGAGCATCTTGAAACGAATCCGAACTACGGTAAGTTTACCGCATATCCTTTTGAACCGGGATTCGGTACCACAGTGGGAAATACACTCCGCCGTGTACTGCTTTCTTCAATTCAGGGCTATGCGATTTCTTCCGTGCGGATCACTTCATATGATGCCGACGGTGTTCCACATGTAATTTCCAGTGAGTTCGAGACAATCCCGAACATCTCCGAGGATACTCTGGAAGTCTTGAACAGCTTGAAACAGATTCGTTTGCGCCTGCCGCAGGACGGTGAGCAGAGCACGTTGCTCTTTGAATTCCAGGGACCAGGAACCGTGAAAAGTGATGACTTTGCACGCGATGGTCAGCTTGAAGTTATGACGAAGGGTCTTGACATCTTCACCATGATGGATGGCGCTCATCTGGACATTGAAATCCAGGTGGACTTGGGTCGGGGCTACGTTCCTGCCGAAGTAAATGAGAAGTACATTGAGGTGGTTGGTACCATCCCCATGGACTGTATCTTTTCTCCCATCAAAAAGGTCAAATATTCAATTGAACCTTGCCGCGTAGGTCAGCGCAACGACTACGATAAACTGATTCTTGAGATTACAACCGACGGTTCTATTCAGCCGGAGAATGCACTTGCAGAAGCTGCAAAGATTGCTAAAGACTATTTTGCTATTTTTGTTAACTTTGACGAAAGTGCATATTCTTTCGGAGATGAACTTGAGGAGAGTGATGAAGCTGCCCAGAGAATCCTTAACATTTCTGTTGAGGAACTGGATCTTTCAGTACGCTCATCTAACTGTCTTAAGAATGCGAACATCAAGACAATTGGTGAATTAACCAGAAAGACGGAAGAGGACATTACAAAGACACGTAACTTTGGTAAGAAGAGCCTTGAAGAAATCAAAGCTAAACTTGCCGAGCATGGTCTTCAGTTGGGAATGACTGATTACAGCCATCTCAAGGATGTTGACTTTCACAAGAAGAATAAGGACGAGAACGAATGAACCACAAGAATGGATTTAATCCGCTTTCACGTACCTCAGCCCACCGCCGTGCCATGTCACGCAACATGGTGACTTCTCTGTTCCGCTACGAACGGATTACCACCACCCAGTCAAAGGCTAAGGAAGTACGCAAGGCTGCAGAGAAGCTTATCACCCGTGCAAAGGTGGACACCGTACATAACCGCCGCACCGCTGCGAAGTTTATTAGTGATGAAAAGATTCTTAACAAGCTTTTCACTGAGATTGGTCCCCGTATGAAGGAGCGCAATGGTGGTTACACCCGCATCCTTAAAATGGGATTCCGCCAGGGAGATGCCGCTGATGTGGTAATCCTTGAACTGGTTGACTACAAACTTCCTGAAGCAGAAGCCGAGGAAGATAAAAAGTCTGCCAAAAAAGCCGCTAAAAAGGCTGAGTAGGAAGGAGCGTAAGTATGTCTAAATCACATCGTGGAGCTGGAATCCGCAAAGAACCCAACCGCACACGTGGAAAGTGTCCTGTTTGCGGTGCTACCCAGGTGAAGCTCCTGTACGAGCAGGATGTTAATGGAACAAAGGTAAAGGTTTGCAAGGTATGCAAGGCACACCAGAAGAATCTTGCCCGCGTTGCAGCAAAAGAGGCTAAAAAGGCCGCTCCTGCACCAGCCGCTGAAGAAGCACAGGCATAATTTGCTTTTAGCAGGTTAAGCTTTTTTCTTAAGCACCAGCCGCTCCCATATAAACGGGGGCGGTTTTTTTTATGTCTGTGAACAAATTACAAAAAGACTCTGGTAAGCGTTCCGCAGCTTCGCACGAGAACCTCAACCATCAGGCCCTTTTAAATTACCATTCCTAAAAATATTTCAAGATATTATATATTCCTACCGATATAACGAAAGAGGACGTGTGTTCTCAAAAAAAATGTGCTAACTCAAAGGAGCCTTTCGTGCAGAAAATATGTCGGCTAGCTGCAGTTTTACTGTTTACTCTTTGCCAGACCGTATTGTATGCACAGAACGGAATCTCAATAGACATACTCCAAAGAGACCCCTACTTTTCAAGGGGAAGCACGGAGGAAGCATTGGAAGAAAATCCAAGTTCTGACATCAGAAAGGAAGATGAAAACGACTCACAAATCAGGCAGACCACAAATCCTGCCGACTCTTCCACATTCTATAATTCTCAGAACTGGCCGGGAGTCATACCAGGCATGAAATCTTCCCCTAACCCCAATCCGGATGTACCCTACGGAACCCAAAGTGCAAAAGATGCACGGGAAGCAGAAAAAAACAAAAAGAACGAAGCCCCCTTTACCATAACAAACCCCAACTACAGGGAAGACCCCACAGAAGAGGACTTTTTACACGACTATTGGAAAAAAAGCTGGCTGGAAGTAAGCCTCTTATACACTCCCTTTTACATACCAACTTTCATCACAGAAAATACACTTGGAAAACTCCTTGAACTGGACAAAACCAATTACCTGAATTTCCTGGGAGCAATGGCAAACATAAACTTCCTGCCAGCACGTTTCTCAAGAGTCAAACTGGGAATAGCCCTTAGCGGCAGTTACAACGCCCTGGTTTCCGTAAACAGCTACTACACATATTTTTCAAACATGGTACTTGCAAACGGTGAACTTCTCATGCGAATTCTTTTAGGAAGCAGCATTTCACTAGACCTCTTTGCAGGCGGTGGTGTCTTAATGTTCTTAGGCACTAAGTTCATCTACGCAAACAATTTTGAATCAGAACTCTACAACTGGTTTTTCCCCGACGTAACAGGCGGACTTGGCATGGCCCTTTATTTAACCCGTTACATAGGAGCAGATGCCCGCCTGCAGTTCAGCTGGCCTTTTAAAACAGACGACCCCTTTCCAATTCTTCAGCTGGGAGTGGGCATAGGAGTGCGCTTATGAAAAAAGCATTCCTTAAGGCACTTTATCTTTCCCTCACAGCCATTCTACTTGCAGGCTGCAATGTATTCTCTTCTGAAACAATGACGGATGTTTTTAGCCGTTCCGTAGAAAAAATGGAAGTTGTGCGCATGGACCTGGTGGGCGACATGAATCTGTATGAGAGTGAAGCAGACCGCCGCAATAACACCAGGGGAGAATATGCAGTAGACAAAGAAGGCGTTCTCTGCATTCCCTCAAACACCGCATACACTGTGGACTACATCATTAAAAATCCTCAGGGCTTTGAATTTAATGCAGAAGTAACAAATGCAAGCGACGGCATAGAAGTCCTTCAGTATGTGACAGAACCCTACACATATTCAGTTACGGAAGATTACACAAGAGTCCGCGTAAACTTAAGTTCAGAAATGCTCACAAAAATGGAAAAGGGTGGAACAATCACTCCCTTAGTACAAATCCTCTGCCCCGAATATGGAAACACCATTCCCCTTTATTATGTAGACTTAAGGTCAAATTCCCGCCCTCCCTTAGTGCAGTGTGCAGTTCCCATGGTAAACACCGAATACAGAAAAGAACTTACAAACACAAGTGCATCAAGCCTTGGAAAGTATGTACTCTGCTTTAACTTACCTGACATTCTTTTTGACTCAAATCCAAGTAAAGAACTGAACGGAATACACTCAGATGTAATCAGAATCCGCATAGAAGGACTGGAAGGAAAAACAAGCGGAGAACAGACACTGGCAGGAAGAAACGGAGTGGAACTTAATTTAGCCTGGAACACAGGTCTTTCTAAATGGACATATAATGACCTTCTGCCTGCCGGAACTTCAAACACTCTTTCCGTAAACACCTATTACAACATTGGCGTAAGCAGAACAAGCGGCATGCCTGC
>JAEEKM010000062.1 GCA_016282455.1 Treponema sp.
GTCTTCTGCTACGCTTTCAGTAGCGGTTGTATCACTAAAGTCAGGTAAATCGAAATCGGTAGAAGAAGCGTCTTCTGTTACGCTTTCTGTAGCGGTAGTATCATCACCAAAGTCTGGTAAGTCGAAATCGGTAGAAGAAGTGTCTTCTGCTACGCTTTCAGTAGCGGTTGTATCACTAAAGTCAGGTAAGTCGAAATCAGTGGAAACTGTATCTTCTGCAACGCTTTCTGTAGCGGTAGTATCATCGCCAAAGTCAGGTAAATCGAAATCAGTAGATGATGTATCTTCTGCAACGCTTTCAGTTGCGGTAGTGTCATCACCAAAGTCTGGGAGATCGAAATCGGTAGAAGTGTCTTCTGTTACAGTTTCAGTTGCGGTAGTGTCACCGAAGTCAGGTAAGTCGAAATCAGTAGATGTGGTATCTTCTGCAACGCTTTCTGTTGCGGTTGTATCACCAAAGTCTGGCAAGTCAAAATCAGTGGAAGCTGTATCTTCTGCAACGCTTTCAGTAGCAGTGGTGTCATCACCGAAGTCAGGTAAATCGAAGTCAGTGGAAGCTGTATCTTCTGTTACACTTTCGGTAGCGGTGGTGTCGTCCAGCTCTTTTTTGAGTTTGTCTTCTGATGGGGTATCTACGCTGTCAAAGGCGAATTCTTCGCTGTTTGGTGAAGGCTCTATCACTTTGGTTTCCTCTCCATCATTATCGGCAGAATTCTCTTCAGATAATAGTGGATTTTCAAAAGTGTCTTCACCTGTGGCAGAAAGAACGACACTAGCGGCCTGTCTTTCCTCATCACTGCGTTTAATAAGGTTAACTTTGAGTTCTCCGCTCTGTCCTGTTTCTTCGTCTTTTACAGTGGCATGAAGCTCGTTGTTTTCGTCAACAGAAAGTTCAAGGTCAAGGGTTGCTTCTCCCTCCGGATGCGGGTTCAGGGCAGAAACTTCAATGGTATCCACATATTCTGCGTTTTCCATGGAGTCATCATCGCCCCTGTAAATGTCTACATGAACCGTAGTCTGGTTATCCTGAGAAGTTGTAATCTTGAGTGCTTTCGCTGTTGAGGGCTCTTCCTCCATAATCGGATGGAAAGAACCGTCAGCGAGTTTTATGCCGAGTTTTTTCATTATTTATAGGCGTACTCTGTAATGGACTGAAGCTCGTTTACCGTGCTTCCGAATTTTTCTGCTACTGTATACATGTTGATTTTTAAGGGATTTCCCTTTGCATCACACTTGTAAATATCACGCTGAACAAGGGTTCCTGCAGCATCAGTTGCCTGAATCTCTGCAATACCGCCGTTTACATCATATCTCCACTGTTCCTTGCGGATTTTCTGGTCAGTGTTGTCAAAGGTTTCTGTAAAAGAGATTTTTCCGTTTTCAAGATAGGTGTAGACTATGCGTTTTTCAAGCTTTCCGTCGCCGTAGTAGCAGTATTTTTCTACAGGCTTGTTGTCTGCGTTAACGGTTGCAATGTTGCGGGAAATAAGGGCACCTTCACTGTCGTAGTAGGATTCAGTGGTTTTCTGTCCCTCATACTTGTAGATGATTTTACCGGTAATGTTTCCGTTTGCATCATACTCGGATTCTGCCTTTATTTTTCCGTCTGCGTAATATTCAAGGGTTGTTTTTACCACAGTGTTTCCTGCAGAATCTGAACATACGCAGGAAGTAAGGTTGCGGCTTGTGTCATAAGTGTAGGTTACTTTGTCTACAAGTGCATCTTTTGAGTTGTAGGTGGAAGTTTCTATTTCCAGTCCTGAGCCGTCGTATACGTGAACGTACTTTGCGTTTACCATGCGGAAGTAGTCACCGAATTTTGTCGTAACAGAATATTCTGTTTTTGTGTATGAAGAAACATTTCCAACGGGAGTGAACTCTTCTGTATCAAATGCAAAGGTGCTGAGGGCAAGTGTTGATGCCAGCATTATGCTTACGATTTTTTTCATATATCCTCCGGACAGTTTTATCTGCTAAAATAGCATTATATAGCATATTTTAAAGGAAAGAAAGATGTAGCCGGCATTTTTTTGTGAAAAACCTTTTGATAGTAAAACAGGAGTTAAATGTGAACCTGACACTTCACTCCCGCAGCATATTGATTATACAAATATGAAATGCCACTCCCACCGGGAACCCGATGTGAAAAAAGGCTTCCGCGTTCGCTTTGCTCACTTGTGCAGAATTTTTTTCACATCGGAACCCCGGTTCCGTGGCTTTTTACATTTGTTCATTTAATAAACTGCGGCTGCAAAATGCCACCCATGCCAGATGCTGCTCCGTTACGTGTCAGGTTCACTTAATGTATGTGCTATTTTCAAAAGGAACCACGGTTCTTTAAACACTTGTTTTTTTGTGATACAATCCGGGCCATGAATGATCCATTGAGTCACGTGCTTCCGGAGGCCGTGCGTTTTTCTGTTCTTGAAGGTTCCCAGCTGGTTCTTTTACTGGGTGTGATTTTATTTTTTGGTGCCATTGGTGGTCGTCTCTTTCAGAAACTTAAGATTCCACAGGTGGTGGGTTATATTGTAATAGGCATTATAATCGGTTCTTCAGGTCTGCAGCTTTTGGGAAAGGAAACCATTGCTGCCCTTAACCCCGTAAGTACCATTGCACTTTCTTTCATTGGTTTTCTTGTGGGTGCAGAATTAAAAATCGGCGTGATAAAAAAATATGGAAAGCAGTTTGTGGGCATTCTTCTTGGCGAATCCATAACGCCCTTTTTTGTTGTAGGAATCATTGTTACTTCTATATATTATGCTTTTACAAAAGACTTCCGTACTTCTCTTGCATTAGGACTTCTTCTGGGTGCCATCTGTTCTGCAACTGCTCCTGCCGCAACAACGGATGTATTAAAAGAATACAGAACCCGCGGTCCCCTTACCACTACGGTTCTTGGAATTGTTGCCATGGATGATGCCGTAGCCCTCATTCTTTATGCCGTTGCATCTACCCTTGCCGCCCCTCTTGTTGGAGGAGAAAGCGTTGGTCTTGGCATGCAGCTGCTTGGCATTGCAAAAGATATTTTTGGTTCTATTCTTGTTGGCAGTGCCTTTGGTTTTGTAATCAGTCAGGTAATAAAAAATCTTATGCTGGATTCAGGACGGGTGCTCACTTTTGCATTGGGCGGCATTTTTCTTGCCACTGGTGCCTGCCAGTTTCTTGGACTTGATAACATTCTCTGCGCCATGTCCGTTGGATTTTTCATGGTGAACTTTGCTCCTGCAAAAACCCGGGGCATTTTTTCTCTGGTTGAAAAATTTACTCCTCCGGTCTATGTACTTTTCTTTGTGCTGGTTGGTGCAAAACTTAACATCTGGGTGGTCACTCCGCTTCTTGCCCTCATTGCAGTAACTTATGTTGTCGGCCGCACTGTTGGAAAAAGCATAGGAAGTTTTATTGGTGCTAAGCTTACAAAAGCCCCCGTTACAGTGCAGAAATATCTTCCCTGGTGTCTCTTAAGCCAGGCAGGTGTTGCAATCGGTCTGAGTATTGCCGCAAGTAACGATTTTCCTGACAGCATTGGTCCACAGATAGTGCTTATCATTACTGCCACAACTTTCATCGTGCAGCTGCTTGGACCTGTGTGTGTAAAGCATGGTGTAGATAAAGCAGGCGAAGTAGGACTTGATATTACCGCAGAAGATATTCTTACCAGGGCCAGGGTACAGGATGTTACCTGGGGAAACGAAAAGGTTTGCAGTCCTTCAAGTGCCGCCATTGTAAATGACACAGACACTTTGCGAAGCATAATCGACAACTTCAGTTCTCACCACAACCACTCTTTTGCAGTGCGGGGCAGTGATGGAAAATTAACCGGAATCATCAGTCTGGAGCACCTTAAGGAAACACTTCTTCTGGGAGAAATTGCCGACAGTATGCTTGCCCTTGACATAATGGATAAGCCCTCCTTTTATTGCACGGCGGACTCCCTGCTTCCTGATGTACTCAAAACTTTCTCTGACACAGACAGCGAATCCCTTCCCATAGTGGATGCAGATATGAAACCTCTGGGTATGATAGAAAAATTTGCCGTAGACCATTACGTTCACACCCGGGTACTGGAACTTCACCGTACCGTAGAAAACCTGGGCTGACCTGAGTATTATGCAGACCGGGCTTGAAACAGACCTGGGGCTTTTGTGTGAAAAACGTGTGTTAATCTTGTGGAAAAGTAGCATAAAGTTTTGTATTACAACAAGATGAAAAACAGGTACAACCTGTGGAAAACCTGGTGATTTCTTGTGTGCATTTTAGGACTTGTCAATTATGACAAAATATGATATTTTGTCATAAAGAGAGGTGCAATATGGCAACAAAGTATGCGTTTTTGTTTCCTGGTCAGGGCGCACAGGCTCCCGGCATGGTAAAGGATGTGGCTGAAAAATTCAGTTCAGCAGCAAAAGTTATTGATGATATTTCTTCTATCACCGGTGTTGATGTAAAAAAACTCCTGTGGGAATCAGATGCAGAGACATTGAGCAGAAGTGACAACAGTCAGCTTGCCATTACTGCCGCTTCCCTTGCCATTATGGCAGCACTTAAAGAAAAGGGAATTGAACCTAACGCCGCAATGGGCTTTAGTCTGGGAGAATTTCCTGCACTTTACGCCGCCGGTGTTCTTGGTTTTGAAGATGTAATTAAAGTTGTACGTCAGCGTGGTCTTATCATGCAGAAAGTGTGTGAAGAAATTGCTGCCGCCAACGAAGGTCATGCTCCCGGAATGAGTGCCATTCTTGGTCTTCCCCCGGAAAAAGTAAAAGAAATTGCAGACAGCATTCCCGATGCTTATGCCGCAAATCTTAACAGTGCCCGTCAGACAGTTATAAGCGGAACCTTTGATGCACTTACTGCCGCAGAAAAAGCCGCAACAGAAGCAGGTGCACGCAGGGCTCTTCGCCTTAAAGTTGCAGGTCCTTTCCACAGCCCCCTCATGCAGAAAGCCGCAGACGAGTTTAACAAAGTTCTTGAGAGCGTAACTTTTAACAATCCAAAAATTGCTCTTTTCAGCAACGTGAGCGGAACTCAGGCTACAAGCGGAGACGAAGTAAAAACAAGTGCTGTTCTCCATCTTACACACCCCGTTCAGTGGACTCAGGAAGAAGCCGTTCTTGCTTCCCTTATTGAATCTGATACTGCAAGTGAATGGAAGGTTCTGGAAGTTGGTCCCGGCAAAGTTCTTACCGGTCTCTGGGGACAGACATCTTTTGGAGAAAAACTTCCCGCCGTGCCGGTTAATGGTGCAGAAACAATTGAGTCAATGTAGGAGAAAGTATGAAACTGCTTGAAAATAAAAAAGCCCTTGTTACCGGTTCCAGCCGTGGAATTGGTCGTGCAATTACAGAAGAATTTTTAAAGAATGGTGCCGAAGTGTGGGGCCTCTGTTCCAAACCAAGCGCTGGTAAAAATGAACTTGAAGCTCTTGCTGCAGAAAATGGAACTTCTTTCCA
>JAEEKM010000063.1 GCA_016282455.1 Treponema sp.
TATCGTGCCCGTTCGGGAAGTTCCTTTGTGTCTGTTGTCTGGATTTCCAAATCAAATGCTTGTGTTGCATTTTTCGCGTACACATCCAATCTAATTCCTTTTGCATTCCAGTCAATGTCAATCGTTTCTTCGTTGTGCATGGTGATGTGGTCAATCTCCATATCAAGAAGAATTTCAATCAGCTCTTTGCACACATCTTCATTGTTCCTCATAACTTTATAAAAGATAAAGTTGTTTGCAATCGTGGCCTGATTCCATTTTTGCTCCGGGGTCAGGTTTTTCTTGTTTTCATACTCCATATTTTACTCCTATGAATATAATGGTTTGATTTCGCCGCATTTTAAAACCTCAAGGGAGGGCGGTTCGAATGCTTTACGAAAAAAAAACTTCGAGTTTTGCCTTGCAGAACTCGGGTAGACAAATTACCTCCTGTAATTTGTCTTACATATATATATGGGGGTAAAAGGATGCAGTTGGACAAATAAAAATGAAAAAAAATCAAAAAAAACATAATTTTCCCAAGAACTTGTTTTGCCTTCTCTACTATGCTATACTCAAAAAATCGGAGAAAGTAAGTGAACAGGCAAAAACAGAATAAAAGAGGCAGACTTCAAAGAAAAATAAAACGTTTCCTCAAAAATCCCTTCACCTACCTCATGCTTCTTATTCTTATTCTGATTGTAATTGCAACCTGGGTAGTTTATAAAACAGAAACGCAGACAGATTCCGGAATAACGGGAATGTTTGACGCCGTCTGGCACACAATAGTTGCAGTTGTTGCCGCCTACTACGATTTTTACGTAAAGTCAGTCCCGGGCAGATTTGCATCTTTAGTCTTACTTCTTTTTGGCATGGCTTTGTGGACAGTTATCATCGGTAAAATAACTTCAGTAATAATGGATATCCAATCAAAAAATAACAGGGGACTAAAAAAAATAAGGCCTATGAAAGGACAGTTTTTACTTTGCGGCTGGAGAAGCGGTTTTGAAGATTTATTGAACACAGTGCTGAGATCTAATCCGGACATAACACCTGACATGATTGTTCTTGTAAACAATGCACCTCCTCAGCAGGTTGAACAGTTGCGCGAAAATATTGATTTTAAAAACATAAAGTATGTGGCAGGAGATTTTTCTGATGCAGAAATCTTAAAGAAAGCCCATATTGAAAGTGCTTCAAGAGTTCTTGTGATTGCTGATTCTGCAAACGGAAAATCAAGTCCAATGGAAACTGATTCCCGTACAGTACTTGCAGTTCTGAATATGAAAAATCTGAATCCTTCAGTTTACATTTCTGCAGAACTTCTGGATGAAAAACTTGCCGAACATCTGAGGGTGGCTCACTGCGATGAAATAATCCTTACTCAGGAATATGAACACAGCCTTCTTGCCACTGCTTCTAGCGGACAGGGCTACAGTAATGTAATTAAATCCCTCATCAGTGATGATTCTGATACGGGAATAATTGTATCTTCGTTACCTGCAAACTTTGTTGGAAAAAACTATAGCGCCCTTGAAGAGTATTATGGAAAGAAAGGCGACAAACAAATTCTTATCGGTCTGCTTTTAAACTCTGAGGAAAAATGTAACGAACCACTGTTTACTCCGTCACCCTCATATATTATTCCTCCTTCATCAAAACCCATTCTTGTCTGCACCAACTGCGCAGGGTAAGGAATAAGGCGGTGTAATTAAAATGGGTAAAAAAAAGAACGGTAAGGTAAGAAAGTTTTTTCACGCACTGAAAATAATTTTCAAAACACCTGCAACTTACGCTTACATTGCCATAATGCTTCTAATAATCAGCATGACAATAATTGTCTACAATGTTGAAACCAAAACAGGAAGCGGAATAGAAACAAAATTCGACAGTTTCTATTTTATGTGCGTAGCAGTTTTTGCAGGCTACTTTGAGTATGTGTGTGAATCTCTGCCGGGTCGTGCGGCTGCAATTGCACTTCTCATAACGGGAACATTTTTCTTCAGTTATATTCGTGGTAAAATTACGGCACTGTTTGTTGACATTCAGGAAAAAAAAGACAAGGGGTTGGAAAAAATAAAAGATATGAACGGACATTTTATAATTTGCGGCTGGCGGCCTGGTTTTGAAAAAATATTAACTACTGTGTTAAGGTCTAACCCTGACATAAGCTGCGACATGATTGTTCTTGTAAACGAGGCTGCAGAACAGGTTCAGCTTTTGCGAAGTCAGGATGCATTCAAAGATCTTCATTATGTTTCCGGAGACTTTACGGATGAATCAACCCTTAAGAGGGCAGAGATAAAAAGTGCAGAACGCATACTTATCATTTCAGACAAATCAAAAAATTATTCTGAACTTGAAATTGACTCCCGCACTGTTCTTACAGTACTCACTGTTAAAAATCTGAACCCCGGCATTTATGTTGTTGCAGAACTAATCAGCCGTAAGTTTGAAAAACATTTGTCCATGGCGCATTGTGATGAAATAATTCTCATGCAGGATTACGAAAAGTGTCTTCTTGCCACTGCTTCAAGCGGTCAGGGTTACAGTCACGTAATCACTTCACTCATCAGCGGAAACGATGCTTCAAGCGGAATACTCATTGGTGACATTCCTGAAAAGTTTTATGGAAAAACTTTTGGTGAATTAAAAAAATACGAGGCAGATAAAATTGAACAGCAGGGGCTCCTTGTAGGTCTCCTTCTTAACACGGGAAATTTTCACCTGCGTAGAACGGAAGCCCTGCGCGAAGCCCAGATAAATCCTGATATGAGTAAAGTGATTGACAATCTTCTGAAGGTAAAACTTTTAAAAAGTAACGAACCACTGCTTGCACCTTCACTTGATTTTGTAATTCCAAATCATTCCAAGGCTATCTTTGTACGCGGAAAATCAAACTGAGAGGAAAGTGAATAAATGGAAAAAAGAAATATAGAAGAAGTACTTCCAAGACTGGTAAAAATTTCTCTCTTTTCAGAATTTAATCCGGATAACGAAGAAGACAGAAATATCCTTACGGAACTTTATGAAATCATCAGCATAAAAAAGTTTAAGCCCGGAGAAATAATTATTAAAGAAGGGGATACCGGCGATGAGTTTTACATTCTCTATTCCGGTTCCGTTCACATTTCACGAATTACACCTGCCGGAGATTCTATTGCCCTTGCAGATTTGAATGACAGCATGAATATTTTCTTTGGCGAAACAGCCCTTATAAGCAATGATAAAAGAAGTGCATCCGTTACTGCTCTTGATGAATGTCAGGTGCTGGTTATGACAAGTAAAAGTTTCCATGAACTCTGTAAGAAGCATCCTGTTCTCGGTTACCGTGTTCTTTTAAAACTTGCCCGCCGCATGTCAAATACAGTCAGCAACATGAACAAGGATAAGGCTATGCTTTATCAGGCCCTCTTTAACGAAATCGCAGGAAACTAAGAAAACTCAGAAGACTAAGGAGACTCTCATGGGTGTTGCAGAAGAAATACGAAAGTCCTTTGGCGAAAGCGACTGTAAAAGAGATCGTGGTCTTACCACTCCAAAAACTATTGTCCGTTTTGACAACA
>JAEEKM010000064.1 GCA_016282455.1 Treponema sp.
CCTCAACGCCAAGAATGTGCGCGATTGAACTTATGATTTTTTCTCTCCAGGGAAGAAGTTTCGGTTTCTGAGTTTCCACGACACAGTCAAGATTCACGAGTTTCCAGCCTGCGTTTTTTATGTCATTCCAGATTGTGCTCAAAAGAAATTTTGAATCCGCATCTTTCCACTTTGCATCTTCGGGCGGAAAATAAGAACCTATGTCTCCAAGATGACTTGCACCAAGCAGGGCATCGCTTATGGCATGAAGCAGGACGTCTCCGTCTGAATGACCGAGTTCTCCTTTGGGGCAGGGAATCTCAAGTCCGCCAAGAATAAATTTTCTTCCTTCCGTGAGTCTGTGTAAATCTGTTCCAAAACCAATGCGAATCATTTTCTTTTCCGAATTGACTGATATGTTTTCAGAAGTGTCTATGTCTTCTCTGTAAGTGATTTTTTTATTCGTGCTTTCTCCCTGAACAACGTGAACTTTTTTTCCACCCGTGCATTCAGGGTAAGAGTCCCAGATTTCCGTGTCGTCAGTGAAAGTCCTGTTTTCCTCGTGAGCCTTTTTGTGGCAGAGGACAAGTTCATTAAGAAAAAAGCCCTGTGGTGTTTGAACCGCGCATAACTGGCTTCTTTCAAGGTGTTCGGAGATTGTTCCGTCAGGGGAGATTTTTTTCTGCGTGTCCACCGGTGTAAGGGCCGGAACTGCCGCCCCGAATTCGCGGACTGCATTTTCTGTTTTCTGAATAATTTTTTCTGAAACAAAGGGACGTGCCCCGTCGTGAATGAGGACTACTGCATTTTCGTCCCGGAGTTTTTCTTTTGCAAAGACCAGGGCTTTTCTTACGGACTCCTGTCTGCTTTCTCCGCCTTCTGTAAAGAAAAGATTTGTTTTTTCAGAAAGATTTTTAAAATTTCTGTCTTCAAAGAGAATGCTTTCTGCCTGGGAGCAGCCGTCTTTTGGAGAAACAATAATCAGCAGGGAAATGTCTGTAGAAGAAAGAAAGGTTTTTGCCCCGTGAGAAAGAACTGTTTCTTTTGGGGTTCCACCGGGGAAGGGGAGGTATTCTTTTTTTATTCCCCCTCCCATGCGGGTAGATGAGCCGGCTGCGACAATAACCACAACCAGCGGAAGAGAATTAGTCTTCATCATCCATGTCGTCGTCATCGTCTGAATCGTCTGAGTTCTTTTCGTTTTCTACTTCGTCGTCAAACTCATCATCATCATCGTCGTCATCGAATACGGAAGATTTCTTTTCTATGCGTGCACCAAGAGGTTCAAGTTTTGCATGGAGCATGGCTTCAACTTCTTTTGTGTCTTTTCCCATTGCTTCTGCAATTTCGTCCTCAAGGAGTTTTTTTGCATTGTCGTAAAGTTTTCTTTCAAGAATAGGAAGTTCCTTTACCTTGGAACGGTGGTAGAGACAACGCACGATTGAGGCAATGTCTTCGATTGTACCTTTTTTCAAAAGTTCAAGGTTCATCTGGTAACGGAGTTTCCAGTCAGAAGTCGGCGGGTCAAACTCGTCGCTTATCATGTCAAGGGCATGCTGTGCTTCTTCTGCAGAAACAATTGCACGGATACCAAGGGAAGATGACTGGTCCACAGGAACCATCACATTCATGTCTGAAACTTCCAGGTAGATGTTGTAATAGTAAAACTGTTCGCCATTAAATTCTTTTTTGAAGATATCGGTGATTTTTCCAACACCCTGACTGGGATACACAACTTTTTGATTCACGGAGAATTCTGTCTTTGGTTTAGCAATAAGTTCAGTATAGCATTAAAATTGAAAAAAATCAATTAAAATGCTATTCTCTATTCCATGATTGTTGTTGCAGAAATTGGGACTTCCCATAATGGTTCTGTTGAAAAGGCGTATTCACTGATTGATGCCGCTTGTGAGGCCGGCGCTGATGTGGTGAAGTTTCAGTGGGTTTATGCAAGTGAGATTCTTCACCCTGACACAGGTTTTGTAAATCTTCCCGGAGGAAACATTCGTCATTATGACCGCTTCCGTTCCCTTGAGGTGCCTTTTGATTTTTACGAAAAGTGCCGTAACTATGCAAATAAAAACGGTCTTCTTTTTGCCTGTTCACCTTTTGGACTTAAGTCTTTTGAAGAACTTGTAAGTCTTTATCCAGATGCAATCAAAATCGCTTCTCCCGAAGTGAATCATCTTCCCCTTCTTAAAGCCTGCGCTGGTGTTTACAAAAAAATACCGCTCATTCTTTCCAGTGGGGTTTCTCTTCTTGGTGACATTGAAAGGGCCGTGGACACTCTTACCGGGGACAATGCTTGTGTGGCTGAGGCTTCAAATAAAAAACTTCCTGACCTGACCCTTCTTCACTGCGTAACTTTTTATCCTGCCCCTGAGACGGAATACAACGTGCGCTGTGTGGACACTCTTTCTAAAGCCTTCGGTTTTCCTTGCGGAATAAGTGACCATTCACTGGATCCTGTTTTAATACCGGTTCTTTCCTGCATGACCGGCGGCAGTATGATTGAAAAACACATTACCTTAAGCCGGGACACGGACGGTCTTGATGATCCTGTTGCACTTCCGCCTGAACAGTTTGCACAGATGGTTTCTGCCCTGCACAATGCAAGTGCCATACTTACCCGCTTTAGCCGTGATGAAAAAGCCAGCGGAACTTTTCATAAAACGGTTTTAAAAAACGGAATGGTTCTTGACGGCGGACAGAATGAAATTTTTTCACAGATGAAAAGTCAGTACGGAGAAGAAAAAGTTCTTGCCGCCCTTGGTGACGGAGTAAAACGGCTTGCTCCTGCAGAAAGGGAAAACTACGGAAGGACAAACCGCTCCCTTCACTACATGCATTCCCTTAAAGCGGGACATATTCTTGCAGAAGAAGACATTGGGGTTCTCCGCACGGAAAAAGTTCTTACTCCGGGCATTTCGCCACTCTTCTTAAATGAAGTGCTTGGAGCCGCCCTTACAAAAGACGTAACTTCCGGAGAGGGACTTTTGTTTTCTCATCTTCTTAAAAAAGAGTAACGTAGGTTTTGCCGCTGCCGCCGTCTTCAGGGGCCGCAAAATGAAACTCCTTTACGCCGGGGTAGTGGGAAAGATAATCGTGAACTGCCTGCTGCAAAACTCCGTTTCCCTTTCCGTGAATGATGCTGAAGTTTTTAAAGTTAGTAAGGGCACACACATCCATCTGATGCATGACCTCTTTCATTGCTTCTTCCATTCTCATTCCCAAAAGCCTCAGTTCAAATTTGGGTCTGTCATTTTTGCTGTTTTCTGATTTACTTAAAATTATTTCTACGTCAGCACTTTTTGCTTTTTCATTACTGTCCTTTACCCGCATGAGCTGGCTTTCGGGTACAGACATTTTCAGTGAACCAAACTGAACAAGCCACTGACCGCCTCTTGTTTTTTGAATCAGGGTTCCCTTTCTTTTTTCCCTTCCTGCAAGAACTTCCATTCCGCTTTCAAAGGGCTTTATTTCAAGTGTCTCTTTCTTTTCTTTTTTTTCTGCTGACTTTAATTCTCTTGGAGCAAAAGCTTCTGCATTTTTTAGTGCCTCTTTGTTAGAAGTGCGGGCTTTTGTTTTTTTAGAATTCTTTGAATGACTCTTGCTCTGTGAAAGCCTCATGCCGTTTTGTGCAATCACTTCTTTTTCAAGAGAATCTTTTTCGCTTAAGAGTTTTTCCCTAAAGGCTTCAAGTTCATTTTCCTTTTTTTCTACCTGCTCTTCAAATTCCTGAATGAAGTTTTTTACGCCTGTAGTTTTTTCTTTTGTGATTTCTCCTTCGCGAAGAACCCGTACAAGGTTTTCAAGTTTGCTTCGGGTTTCGGAGAGAAAGGCAGAAGAGTTTGTTCTTTCAATTTCTTTAAGGGTAAGTTCTTTTTCTTTTAATTCAAGTTCCCTTTCTTTAAGTTTTAATTCTTTTGCGGCAATTTTTTCCGCCTGACTTTTTGTTTCTTTTAAAAGACTGTCTGCTTCTTCATGTTTTTTTGTAAGGCCTGTAATGAGGGTGCTCACGTCTGCCTGCTGGTTTGTAATGTAGCCTCTTGCTTTTTCTATAACAGGTGCCGGTATGCCTGAGTGGCTTGCAATTTCAAGTGCGTGGCTTTCTCCCGGAACTCCCATGAGAAGTCTGTAAGTGGGCTTTAAGGTGTCGCTGTTAAACTCTACGGATGCGTTAATGCATTTTTCTTTTGTTTAGCCGTAGTTTTTTAAAATGCCGTGGTGGGTTGTGACAATTACAAAAGACCCTTTGTTTATAAGGGTATCCAGTGTTGCCATTGCAAGAGCGCCGCCTTCCTGGGGGTCAGTACCGCTTCCGAGTTCGTCTAAGAGAATGAGGCTTTTTTCATCTGCGTGTAAAAGCATTTCTCCTGTTTTTTTCATGTGGGCAGAAAAAGTTGAAAGGGACTGGTCAATGGACTGTTCGTCACCAATGTCTGCAAAAATAGAACCGAAGCAGGGGAGTTTTGTTCCTTCCAGAGCGGGAATTGGAAATCCTGCCTGATTTAACAAAGCAAAAAGTGCAATGGTTTTTAGAGTAACGGTTTTTCCGCCGGTGTTGGGTCCTGTGATGATAAGGACATTTTTCCCTTCCATAAACTTTATGTCAACGGGAACTGCTTTCTTTCCCAAAAGAGGATGCCTTGCTCCCAGAATGACAGGGGCTTCTTTTTCCCTCTCTATGTCCTCTGCAAAAATTCCGTCTGTTTCTTTCTGCCACTTTGCCGCTGCCATGGTTGAGTCAAGCAGAAGCATTGTTTTGTGGGCTTTTTCAAAATCAGATTTAAATGCAGAAAGTTTTTCTGTGAGTTCAAGAAAGATTTTTCTTATCTCCTGCTGAAGATGAAACTCTTCCTGCACAAGTTCATTGTTTGCCCTTACCACATCATCGGGTTCTATGTAAACTGTCTGACCTGAAGGACTTACTTCGTGTACGATTCCGTTTACTGCTCCGCGCCGGTCTGACCTTACTGCAAGTAATTCCCGCCCTGCCCTTAATGCCGGAACTGCCGACTGCAAAGCTTGACTGACGTTTGCATCTGCAAGGTGACGCCTCATGGCATTTTCAATTTCTTTGTGAAGGGAAGCAATTCTTGCACGAATCTCTCTAAGGGAGGGAAGATCTTTTACTTCGCCTTCGCGAGTGAGCACCTGAAAAATAAGTCTCTGGGCTTCATTTAATTCCGGAAGGGATGAGGCTTCTTCTGTAAGGTGAGAAATGTTAAGGCTTTCTCTTGCCTGAATAAGACTTTCTTTACATGCAATTACAGAATCGCAGAAAAGACCTAGAGAAAGAATCTGTTCCTGTAGAAGCTGGGCTCCTTCCACACCAAGAATTTTAAAATAATCTTTTACAGGCGGCCAGGAAGAAATTGCATTCCGTCTTCCTTTGTGAAGATAGGTGTTCCATTCACGGCCGAATTCTTTTAGCGGAGAGTATTCGTTTATGGAAGAAAGTGGTTCTCTTGAGTTAAGGAATAATTGTCCTTCTTCACTGCTGCATAAGTGAGAGATGCTTTCCCTGATGCGGTAAAAATCAAGTTCTTCTGCAATGCGGCTGAAAGGTGCAGGTTTATTTTGTTCAGTCTGGGTGCTTGTAAATTCTTCTTCCATAGTGAGAGAATATAGTATATAATTGAAAGTCGCAATAAGGAAACCTTGGAAAACTTTCTTTCGGAGACTTCTCCGGGTTCCATAAATATGATTTTGGGGGAGCATGTGAAAACTGCAGTTGTTTTTTTAGCTGACGGATTTGAAGAAGTGGAGGCTCTTTCTCCAGTGGACTATCTGCGTCGTGCAGGGGTTGAAGTTACAACTCTTGCCACTGGTAAAGACGAACTTGAACTTACCGGTGCAAGGGGCATACCTGTCAGGGCAGACATGAAACTTACTGACTATCTTGCAAAAAATATTTCGCCTGATTTAGTGGTGGTTCCCGGTGGAATGCCTGGGGCAGTGAATGTTGCTTCCTGCAAAGAGGCAAATGAACTTATAAAAAGACAGCTTTCTGAAAAAAAACTTATTGCCGCAATCTGTGCTTCTCCTGCCGTAGTACTCGCTCCCACGGGTGCCCTGGAAGGACATAAGTGGACCTGCTACCCCGGTATGGTAGATTACAGTCCTGTGTCTGCATCTTTTGCAGAAAAGCATGTAGACGGAGTGCCCTTTGTAAGTGACGGAAATCTTGTTACTGCCTGCGGGGCAGGGGCAGCCGAAGAGTTTTCCATGGAACTTGTACGCCTTCTCTGCGGAGAGGAAGTAATGACTAAGGTTAAAAAATCTACCTGCCAGAGGTGATTGCCACTTGAGGTTAATCGTTATTTGTGAAATAATAAATAAAAATTATTTATGAGTATTGGAGAATAATATGCTTGCTTTAATTATTGGACTTATTTTAATTGCATTTTGTGTTTTTGCAGTTCTTCCTGCCGGAACTGGTCTTGCCTGGGGGGCTGATGTGGTGAACTTCCTTAAGGGAGCCGCTCCTGTGCTTGCTGCTTTTGTGGGACTTGTGTCTGTATTTATCGGTTTTGCTGACATTAAGGACAAAAAGGAAGCAAAAAAAGAAGAACTTGCTGCCCGTGAAGCAGAGGAAAAGGCAAAGAACTAGGCTTTTTTGTTTTCATGCTTCTTATAGCCCTGTCACTTACGGCGGGGCTTTTTTTATTGCTGCAGAGCCCTTGTAGTACTTGACTAATACACACTTTAAATGATAGATTTTTGTACCCCGTAAATTGCACGGACAACCGTTTATTGTTTGTGCAAGGAGTTTTGCTTTGCAAAGCTAAAGTCACGGCTGATGCTCAAAGCCAGTGGCACAATGTTTTTCATTTATGGAAAGGTTATCGAAATGAGAACTATTTTTGCAGAAGGTAACAATTTTAAGCAGGACTGGTACGTTATCGATGCGTCTGGAAAGACCCTCGGTCGCGTGGCTGCAAAGGCTGCTGCGGTTCTTCGCGGCAAGAACAAGCCCACTTTCACTCCTAACGCTGAGTGTGGTGACTATGTAGTGATTATCAATGCCGACAAAATCACAGTTTCAGGCAACAAGGGCGACGACATGCTCTACCGCCATTACACTGGTTATGTTGGTGGACTCCGCTCATATTCTTTCAACAAGCTCATTGAGCGCCAGCCAACTGAGCCTCTTCGCCGCACAATCGCTGGTATGCTTCCCCACAATCGTCTGGGACGCAAGCTGATTGGTAATCTGAAGATTTATGCAGGTGCTGAGCATCCTCATACTGCACAGAATCCCCAGCCTCTTGAAGTGTAAGTTGAAAGGAGTTTATCGTGGTTAAGAATATTGCAATCGGTACAGGAAGAAGAAAGACTGCCGTAGCACGCGTGTTCCTGCGCGAAGGCTCAGGCAAGATTGTTGTTAACGGAAAAGAACTTAAGGATTACTTTGATACAGCTGATCAGGTTCGTCTGGTTCGCCAGCCACTTCTGGTAACTTCAAACGACAACAAGTTTGACATTCTGATCAATGTGTCTGGTGGTGGTCTTAACGGACAGGCTGCTGCTTGTCTCCATGGACTTTCACGTGCTCTTACACAGGTTGATCCTGATGCACGTCCTTCACTCAAGGCAAACGGTTACCTTACTCGCGATTCACGCATGGTGGAACGCAAGAAGTACGGTCAGCGTGGTGCACGCCGCCGCTTCCAGTTCAGCAAGCGCTAAGGCTTACTTTACAGGAATCTATACTGTATTTTATGTGGGTGTCCTTTGGATACCCACTTTTTTTTTAAGGAGGAAAGTGTGGTTCTCCGCAATGTGGAAGAAACTTCAGCCGGCATTTACAAAATTACCCCTGACAATGCACCTGCATTTTCTGTGCGGTTAGTGTATCTGGAAAACCTAAAGCCGGAGAGACTTGTTCCAGTGGACATTCCCCTTTCCCAAAGTGATTCCCTTTTTATGCCTGTTACGGATTTAGAGGGAGGTAAACCCGGTGTGCTCACTGACGAAGAAAGCCAGGATTTACTTCATGCCTCTTTAGTTTTTGCAGCAGAAGTGGCCGCCATGAGTTATCTTTCCAGAGCGGAGCAGAGCAGGGCAGGTTTAACAAAAAAACTTTCCGCTAAAGGAATTGACACAGGTATTTCTTCCCTTGCCTTAGATTATCTTGAAAGCGTTGATTTTTTAAGTGACAGGCGTTTTGCAGGTGCATGGCTCAGAACCCGTTCCATTGACCATGCCGAAGGTAGAAAACGTCTTAGTGCAGAACTTGCCTCCCGTGGCATTTCCCGCGAAGATGCAAAGTTTGCCCTGGACGAGTATTTTTCTGAGCACAGTGAACGTTCTCTTTGTGAGAGGGCATTAAGAAAAATCCGCCGTACCCGTGGAAATCTTGATTCTCAAAAAGTTTATGCTTCCCTTTTAAGAAGCGGATTTTCTTCTTCTACCATTAAAGCGACTATGAATGAAGAGTCATAAAGTCAAGTACCATTTTTCTTGCAGTCATGGCACCTGAGGGAGAGAAGCCGTGTCTCTCGCCTTTTAGAACTTCGAGTTTTGCATTTTCATAACGCTTCAATGCATCTTCTGCGTAACGGAGGGGAACAATGTCATCCATGTCTCCGTGTATGATAAGGACATTTCCTTTGTAACTTCCTGTGGCATTTGTTACGTCAAGCTGTCTTGCAGCTTCAAAATATTTTCTTCCCAGAGTGAGCCCCCAGAAATTATTTGTTTCAGGAATCATTTTTTCATCAGGGTAAGTTCTCCGCCAGTCATCAGGAATACAGAAAGCGGGGTAGTAAAGGGCAAGTGCCTTTATGCTCTGGGGAACTTCTTCTGTGGCAAGGGCAGAAACAAGACCTCCCTGACTTCCTCCCAAAAGATAGATGTGACCTGAGTCTATGTTTTCATCCTTTTCAAAATAGCTGATTACGGAAAGAAGATTTTCCTTTAGGGTAAGAAGGGTCATGTCTGTAGAAGAACCTGAACTAAGACTTCTTGTGGAAGCACCGCAAAAGTCAAAGGCGTAGGCGGCATAACCGTTCTGGGCAAAGAAACGCAGGTCGTCAATAAAGTCTGTATGACTTCCGTTGTAACC
>JAEEKM010000065.1 GCA_016282455.1 Treponema sp.
AAACGGAATCATGGGCCTTTATCCTTCCGGCGGAACGGTAACTTTTGATGGAAAACCCCTTAACATAAATGATGCCGCAAGCGTGTTAAAAGACGGACTTGCATTTGTTTCCGAAGACAGGCGCGGTGTTGGACTTCTTCTTGACGAAAGCCTTGACTGGAACATAAGTTTCTCTGCCATGCAGGTAAAAGGTGAGTACCTCAAGCCACATTTAGGCGGTCTCTTTAAATTACGTGATGAAAAAAGCATGCGGGAAAATGCAGAAAAATACATAGACATGCTTGCCATTAAATGTACCGGACCAAAACAGAAGGCAAAGGAATTAAGCGGCGGTAACCAGCAGAAGGTTTGTCTTGCAAAAGCCTTCAGTCTTGGACCAAAACTTTTGTTCGTGAGTGAGCCGACCCGTGGAATTGATGTTGGTGCAAAAACAATCGTGCTGGACACTCTGCGCAGGTACAACCGTGAGAACGGAACTACTATCGTCATGGTGTCAAGTGAACTTGAAGAGCTGCGTTCTGTTTGTGACAGGGTTGCAGTTGTTTCAGGCGGAAAAATTGCAGGTACACTGAGTCCTAAGGAAGAACCCGGCAAATTTGCCCTTCTCATGTCCGGACTTACACTTGACGGCAAAAATATTGAAGATGAAAAAAAAGGAGCTGAAAAATGAGTATGCAGGAAAATGCTTTCACAAAAAAGCTCCGTGAAATCCTGAAAGATTTTGGTTTACCCAGACTCATTATTGCAGGCTTTCTCGTGGTGCTCTTTATAACTGCTCCCTTTGTAGGAGTTTCTCTTTCTGCAACCCTTAAGGACATTTCAAACCGCTTTGGTCAGAACATGCTCCTTACCCTTGCAATGGTTCCCATGATTCTCTCCGGTGCAGGACTTAACTTTGGTCTTTCCCTTGGGGTAATCAGCGGACTTCTTGGTTCAACAATGGCAATGCAGATGGGGCTTACCGGCTGGGCAGGACTCTTTGGTGCAATGGTTCTGTCACTTCCCTTTGGAATAATTTTCGGCTGGCTTTACTCAAGACTTTTAAACAGAGTGCGTGGCGAAGAAATGACAATCGCTCTTTACGTGGGTTTTGCCGCAGTTATGTTCATGTCAATCATGTGGCTCATTCTTCCTTACACAAGTCCCAACATGGTGTGGGGCTACGAAGGTAAAGGACTAAGAACTACAATCACACTGGACGGTTACTGGTCAAAACAGCTTTCGAATTTCCTCATGATAAAAATCGGTGAATTTGAGTTCCCCACAGGAATGATTCTTTTCTGTGCCCTCTGTTCTTTTATCATGTGGCTATTCATGCACTCAAAAACAGGAACGGCAATTATTGCGGTAGGTTCAAATCCAGATTATGCCCGTTCAAGCGGAATCAACATCAACAGGATGCGCACAATCAGCATTATTGTTTCTACCGTAACAGGTGCAATCGGCATTTTAATTTATCAGCAGAGCTATGGCTTTATTCAGCTTTATCAGGCACCTCTTTACATGGCCTTCCCTGCGGTGGCTGCAGTTCTCATTGGTGGAGCGTCCATCAACAAAGTTACGATTACAAACGTTATTGTGGGTACCATTCTTTTCCAGGGCATTCTCACTTTAACGCCGTCGGTAATCAACAGTGTGCTGCAAACCGACATGTCTGAGGTTATCCGAATCGTGCTCAGTAATGGAATGATTCTGTACGCCCTTACCAGAAAGACAGGAGAAACAAGATGAGCAAGATGAATTTTCTAAATGGAAAAAAAATAGACGTAAAGAATTTTTTGGCTGACTATCTTGTGGCAGAAGTTTTTCTTCTCATCACAATAGTTTCAATTCCTCTTTCACAGTATTCAGGTCAGTTCATCTTCCAGGAACTTTTGAACAGAATTGCCCGAAATGCATTCCTTGTATTCTCTCTTGTACTTCCGATTATGGCCGGTATGGGAATTAACTTTGGAATGGTACTGGGTGCAATGGCAGGACAGATAGGACTCATTTTTGCAATGGACTGGGGCATCTCCGGCATGCAGGGTCTGATTTTTGCTTCGCTCATTGGCCTTCCCATTTCTGTGGTTTTGGGATGGGTTGCAGGAAACATTCTGAACAAAGCCCGTGGCAGAGAGATGGTAACAAGCTATATTATCGGTTTCTTCTTTAACGGTGTCTATCAGTTTGTGGTGCTTTATCTTTTTGGTTCACTCATTCCGCTTCACTCAAAGGCAATTGTTCTTTCACGCGGTTATGGTGTGCGCAATACCCTGAACCTTGATCCAGTGCGTCAGTCTCTGGACAATCTTCTCATGCTGAACATTGGAAACATAAAGATTCCTCTTTCCAGTTACCTTGTGATTATTCTTCTCTGCGTGATTATTGTCTGGTTTAGAAAAACAAAACTGGGACAGGACATGAGGGCCGTAGGACAGAATCAGGCTGTGTCAAATGCCGCCGGTATTTCCGTAGAAAAGACCCGTGTAATTTCCATCATCATATCAACTGCCTTTGCCTGCATAGGACAGATTATCTTTTTGCAGAACATGGGAAACATGCAGACTTACAATGCACATGACCAGACAGGATTTTTTGCCGCCGCTGCAATTCTTGTTGGTGGAGCCTCTGCGTCTAAGGCAAGCATCACAAACTGTTTTGCAGGTGTGGTACTTCTTCACCTAATGTATATTGTTGTTCCCCGTGCAGGACAGAATCTTTTTGGCAACGCAAACATTGGTGAATACTTCCGCCAGTTTATCGGCTACGGAGCAATTGCCTTTGCACTTGTAATTCATGCATGGCGCGCTCACCGGGCACAGGAAAAAGCCAGGGAAGCACTTAGACAGAATGCTGCCGGAGGAAACGCATAATGAAAGACTTAACTAAATATTTCCCAATCACGGAAAAAACAGATGCTGAAGAAAAAACTTCCGGTACAGGCACCCGCAAAAGAACAATAATTGTACGTGCCGCAATCATTGTCCTCTACATTCTTCTTGCCGTACTCATGTTCATAACAGGAAGAAGTCACACGGTTTTTATTGACAACCGTTCTGCAGAAGACGGCTCTTACAATGCAATCAAGAGCATGACTATAACCGTGAACCATAACAAGCCCAGTGAATTCATGAAAGGCGACAGGGATAAGTTTGTCATCAAGGGACAGAAACTAAAAATAAAAGTAGAATCCTTTGACGGTAAAATTGAAGGCACCTACACAATGCATGTTCCTCTCGGAGAAGATATGGTGCTTGTGTCCGTTCCAAAACTTGTAGCCGGAATGGAAGGTGCAATGGAAAAGTTTGAACTAAAATAGTTCCTGCAAATTTTTATCTGCACTAAAAAACGAGCGTAATTCTTTTTGACGAATAAATGTCAGAAGGGGTTACGCTTTTTTTATCCAATCCCCCCCCACACACACAAAAAATCCCTAAAGCTCCACAAAAAACTCTGAGTCTTCTTTTACCATGTCGGGGCGGGCTTTTGCTTCGGTGATTATTTTTTCAGCAAGGTTTTCTTTTACAAATTCTTTTACTGTTTCTAAGGGAAGGCGGCTTATTGCGGGGCAGGTGGGGGTGAGTTTTACTTTTATTTTTCCGTCTACATTTTTTACGGCGCGCAGGGGCCAGATGCTGCAGTCAAAAGGTTTTTCGTCTTTTGGTAAAAGACAGCCTTTACTTGGGTCAAGAAAAGGACAGGCTACTTCTTCTTCGCTGTCATCAGTTTTGTAAAGGGGGAGCAGGTTAATTGTAAGGGAATCTTTTCCAGCAGGAATGAAATCTGCGTGAGGGAATTCTTTTTTTAGCACGGCGGCTTCTTCTTTAGAAAAAAGCGGAGTCTCCCAGAGGCTTTGTCTTCTAAAGGAACAGCAGAATTTGCAGGAGGCACAGTCTGATTTGGAAAGGATTTTTGAAAGCATGATGTACCTCTGTGTTAAAAAAGTTTACCGTAAAATTTTTCCAGGATGATGTCAGGTTTATAGGAAAGTTTTGCTTTTCGTAAACCTTCAACCCCCATGTCTTCTTCGCGGTTTAAGTAAATGTATGAAGAAGATTTTTTTGCAAACTGATTGTTTATGACAGCGTAGGCTCCGTTTGCTCCGTATTCTGAAAGTGCTTTTTCAAAGTGAATGTCCAGAGTGTCCTCAGAAACAGGAGAAGCAAGTGTAAAGGCGGCAGCTTCATTTTTTATGTAAAGGACTCCGCCAGTCAGCTTAAAAAGATCAGCGTTTTCAAGGGCAAAAGAAATGCTTTCTTTTTCTAAGAGCAGGGCTTTGTCTTCGCTTACATTATTTTCGTTAAACCATTTTTCTTCCAGAAGGAGAATGTCTTCTGCAAGATCGTTTTCCGGGAAACTTTTAAAAGTCCAGTCATCTCCGTAAATGCGCATAAAGCGGGAAATATGATTTCGTTTTTTCTGGAATGAAGAGCCCGAAAGTTCTGCAAGATTTTTTTGAAGGTAGATGTAGTCAGCATCGTTTCTGTTTGTTTTCCATTCAATGTGTCTGGCAGAAAAATGATTTCTTAACATTGTGTCAAAAAGATTTTTTTCTTCCTGGGTAAAGAGGCAGAAGGAATTTAAAAGACCTTCTTCTTTTGAAAGATTTAACATAAAAGAAAATGCCTCTTTAAGATAGTTGTCGCCTGCATTTTTTAAGGGAATGGGAAAAGCCCAGCCGGTGCGGTTTTCGTTTCCTGAGTAGTAGCGCAGAAGAATTTTGTCCTGTAAAAAAAGACGGGTATTGTACTTGGGGGTAAGTAAAAAAATATTAGTTAAGGAAGAGTCGCTTCCGTAGAGATTTTTTGTATTTACTTGATCTTCAAGAAAAGCAAAGTCAGCAGGGGTAATTGCATAACTCATGCTTTGAAAGATAATGAATTTTTTTGCTTTTTTCAAGAAAGGGGAGAATCTGCTTTCCCCCACAAAACTCTATACATTTCTCCTTTATAATAGTAGCATAGTCCAAGAGGTAGTTATGAAAAAATTCCAGTTTGCAGGTTCTACGTTAAAGCTTGTTTTAATTACAGCCCTGGTGCTTTTGTTTTTAGTTCCTATCAGTCTCATAAAAAGTTTGATTTATGACCGGCAGAATTATCAGCGGACGGCAATCATTTCCATAACGGAACCTTTGGGTGGCACTGCAGAGCTTCAGGGAATTGTTGTGGCGGTTCCTTATAAAATTCACAGGGAAGTTTTTGATGCAAACGGGAAGAGTCATTTTGAAACAGAAACAAGTTACGTTGTTTTTGCGCCTGACACTTACGACCTTAATTTTAGTGTAGACCCTTATTATCTTACGCGGGGAATTTTTAAAGTTCCGGTTTTTAACGGCAGCCTGAGTTTAAAATCTGCTTTTTCAAACTTTGATTTTTCTTATTTTAAAATTGAAGACAAAGACATTATGTTAAACGATGCAGTACTTATTCTGGGGCTTTCAAACACAAAGAATCTTACTGCTCAGCCAAAACTCCTTCTGAACGGTAAAGAACTATCTGTTTCTCCTGTTAAGTATGAGGGAGTGGCTCCCTTTACAAAGTCTGTCTGCTACAACCTGAACGGAACAGATTTTTCTAAGGGACTTACTCTTAGCGGTGAACTTGAATTTCAGGGTGGTGAAAAAATCCGCATAAGGCCCATTGCACAGGACAATGTTTTTCGCATGACTTCTCCCTGGACAAGCCCAAGTTTTTCTGGCGGATGGCTCCCTAAGGAAAGAGAAATTACGGACAAGGGTTTTAATGCCCTCTGGAATATTGCCGGACTCAGTACCGTTTATCCAAAGAGCTGGCTTTGTAAGGATGAGTTAAAGGGGGACGCCGTGGACGTTTCTTTTATTGTTCCGGTGGACACCCACAAGAAAACCGAGCGCAGTGTTAAGTACGCACTTTTGTTCCTGGTGATTCCCTTTATTGCACTTTTGATTTCTGAGATTTTTTCAAAAGTTAAAATTCATCCGGTTCAGTATTGTCTGATTGGTTTTGCAGATGTAATTTTCTACCTGCTGCTTCTTTCAGTTTCCGAGCACATTCCCTTTGACCTTACCTATTTTATCTGCGCACTTGCGGTGTGCCTGGCAACACTTTTTTACGCGAGTGCAATCTTTAAAAAAATTAAGTGGGGTGCCCTCTTAAGCGGAGTGCAGTTTGTGTCTTACGTTTTCCTCTACGGAACATTACAGGCAGAAGACTATGCCCTGCTTATCGGAAGCATAGGACTTTTTGTGGTGGTTGTGCTGCTCATGTTTATTACCCGGAAAATCGACTGGTATGGACTGGGGCAAAATACACAAAATCCTTCAAATACTTGAAAATCTGCCCTAAAGTTTATATAGTGATAGTATGACTATCACACAAAACATTAATAGACTGGTGGGCTACGGCCTTACAACTGGACTCATCAAAGAGGAAGACACAATTTACACCCAGAACCGCCTGCTGGAACTGTTTCAGGTGGACGGTTTTGAAAACGACCAGGAAGCAGCCTGTATTCCACATACAGAGGTTTCGGAACTGGAAGGAATCCTTAAGGAACTTCTGGATTATTCCATGGTTACTTACCGCGATTTGTTTGATACAAAAATCATGTCCTGTCTGGTGGGGCGCCCTTCTGAAATTATAAGTAAGTTTTATGAACTGCACGCAAAGTCTCCAAAGGAAGCCACTGACTGGTACTATAAGTTCAGCCAGGATACTGACTATATTCGCCGCTACCGCATCTGTAAGGATTTAAAGTGGAAGAGTAAGACTGAATACGGTGACATTGATATTACCATAAATCTTTCTAAGCCGGAAAAAGATCCCAAGGAAATTGCGGCAGCACTTAAGGCAAAAAAAGGCGGTTACCCTGCATGCCTTTTGTGCAAGGAAAATGAAGGTTACGCCGGCCGTGTAAATCATCCTGCAAGACAGAACCACAGAATCATTCCCCTTACACTTGGTGGAAAAAAATGGGGCCTGCAGTATTCTCCCTACGTTTACTACAACGAACACTGCATTGTTTTCAGCTACGAGCACACTCCCATGAAGATTAGCGGAGAGACTTTCCTTACGCTGATTGACTTCCTTAAACTTTTCCCCCATTACACGATTGGAAGTAATGCTGACCTCCCGATTGTAGGCGGTTCCATTCTTACCCACAATCACTACCAGGGCGGTAACTATGAGTTTGCCATGGCCCGTGCCCCTGTGGAAGAAAAATTTACTGTTCCCGGTTTTGAGGAAGTTGAGGCTGGACTTGTTAAGTGGCCTATGAGCGTGATTCGCCTTGATTCTAGTAATCCTGAAAAACTTATTGCCCTTGCAGAAAAAATTCTTACTGCCTGGAGAACTTACAGCGACAAAGAAGCCTTTATTTTTGCAGAGACAGACGGAACTCCCCACAATACAATTACGCCGATTGCCCGTATGCGCGGAGAAAAGTTTGAACTGGACCTTGTTCTGCGCAACAATATTACAACGGAAGAAAATCCGCTTGGAGTTTTCCATCCCCATGCTGAACTGCACCACATTAAAAAAGAGAACATAGGTCTTATTGAAGTAATGGGGCTTGCAGTGCTTCCTGCCCGTCTTAAAAAAGAACTTTCTGATTTAGCAGATGCAATTCTTACAAAAAAAGACTTGCGTTCAGATGAAGTTCTTTGTAAGCATGCTGACTGGGTTGAACACTTTCTTCCCAAGTACGCTTCCGTTACAAAGGATAATATTGAAAAGATTCTGCAGGACGAAGTTGCCCTTGTCTTTAGTAAAGTGCTCGAAGATGCCGGCGTTTACAAGCGCACCCCAGAGGGAAAGGCTGCCTTCCTGCGTTTTATAAATAGTCTCTAAGTTTTTTTGATAAAATTCGATTTTTTTAACGGTTCTCCTGCCGCTTCCGGGCTTAAAACTGATTATTCAGACTTAAATCCGGAAGTGAAGGGGGCCTAAAACTCTGTCTTAGTCAAAACTCAGAGAAATTCCTAAAATTTTAAAAAATTTTTCTTGACAGGCTAGCAAAGTGGTGTATACTGAATATAGGTTGAACGTTTA
>JAEEKM010000066.1 GCA_016282455.1 Treponema sp.
AACCTGCCTGTCAAAACGACCTGGGCGCAAAAGTGCGGGGTCCAGAATGTCTGCACGGTTAGTTGCGGCAAGAACAATAAGTCCCTTGTCGTTGTCAAAACCATCCATCTCAACCAGAAGCTGGTTAAGGGTCTGTTCACGTTCGTCATTTCCACCCAGAGTATTTACACGGCTCTTACCAATGGCATCAAGCTCGTCAATAAAAATAATACAGGGGGCTTTTTCTCTTGCAGAACGGAAGAGGTCACGCACACGGCTTGCACCCACACCCACAAACATTTCCACAAAATCAGAACCGGAAATGCGGAAGAAGGGAACTCCTGCTTCACCTGCTACGGCACGGGCAAGAAGAGTCTTACCAGTTCCTGGAGGTCCTACAAGAAGAACACCTTTAGGAATTTTACCGCCAATGTCCGTGTATTTTTTTGGTTCCTTAAGGAAGTCCACAACTTCAACAAGTTCATCTTTGGCTTCGTCAACACCGGCTACATCTGCAAAGCGGGTTTTTACCTTGCCTTCATCAACTGCCTTGCTTTTACCGCCGCCCATTCCAAACATGCTGCCCATACCGCTCATGCCTCCGCTCATTCTGCGGAAGATGAAAAAGTAAATGATTACAATAAAGAGAATGGGAATAAGGTTGAGAATTATCTGCTGTATAAGGTAGGAATTCTGCCGTGAAACAAATTTGTAGTCCACGCCTTTTTCGTTTAAGAACTCTATGAAGTCTCCGTAAAGAATTCCGTTGGTTCTGTAAACGTCATTTCTCTGACCAGACTGTCTGGACCATGGAAACATACGCTCTTCGCCTGCGGTACTTGCATTAGGTCCGTAACCGGTAAAGTAACTGTCGCTCAGTTCCACACGCACAATGCGTCCGTCCTCAATCATTGCACGGAAAGTGGAAAAGTCAATAAGTTCTTCCGGTTTGGAAGCAAAAATCATGTTCACTACAAAAAGAATGCCAAGGGCAATAAGCACTATAGTCCAGAAAGGCAGTTTTCCAGGCCTTTTGTTGTGGTTCTTTTTGTCATTTTCCCCTGGTTCTGTACTCAGTTTGAAAAAGCTATAGGGGTCGTCTTCTTCATTGTCGTCATGGTTTTCGTTTTTTTCGCTCATGATAACCTCTTACACTAAAATATATGAAAAAATAAACAAATCGTCACTAAAAAAATCACTTTCCTAGGGTTTTATAAAGTTTACGGCAGGGTCACACCAGAGCCGCACCAGTTCGTTTCTGCTCTTATGCTTACTCTTAAGGAAGAGGGCTTTTTCTTCGGAACGGTAGACGTATCCGGAAGAATTATAAGTTTCGAAGCGGGGGTCAGTTCTGAAAGGAATCTGCTGGATTTCTATCTGGGCATGGAAGTCAGGCACGCCAAGAAGCATCAGGTACTGGGTAAGTCCCTGGGGGAAATCTATGTGAATGCTTACTATATCTTCTTCGCCAATCTCGTAGGTAACGTTCTGGGCACAAGTCCATGCCCACACGGGAGCAGTTCCGTAGTAGCCGAGAAGCTGCATGTGGGGGTAATAGCTGTTCTTTACAAGCAGAGGATAAAGTTCTGAAAGAATACGGACTTCAACATTCTGTGGCATTGAAAGTGCCTGTGAAACAAGCAGACAGCCTGCAGAAAGGGCACCTTCATCTGCAAAAAGACTTCCGTAAATAAAGAGAGCCTGTCCTGCCTGAACAGAAAGCTGGGTAGTTACGGGGAAGCCGTTTTCCGTAAGGTCAAGAACACCGTCGTTAAGGCTGCAGGCATTTCTTATTGCATCAAGACAAGAGGGAATAACCGGTTCAAGGAGGGCAGCATAGGCTTCATCATTGCGGCGAAGGACCTCATACACATGAATAATTGATGCTGCCTGTGCAAGGGAAGGAGTAAAGTTCTGCTTGGAAGCAATAGCCTGCAAAAGAGAACGTCCCCTTGAAGTGCGTTTAATGCGGATAAGGTAATCTTCAATGCCTTCAATAGTAAAGATGGAAGCGTTACCAGAAGTAATTGCTCCGTCTACCATAGAACTGTAGCGCTCAGTCTGTGTGGTAAGGGTACGATTCATATCCACAAGGCGGGCAAAATATGGAGCAGAAAGATAGGTTCTGCTGTTGCCCCGCACAAAAGTCTCTGGAGCAGAGTTAATGGCTTCTTCAAAGCGCCCGCCGGCAGCCATTTCTGCAACATAAGCAATCATTTCACTTTCAGTCACCCTGTCCGCTTCACTGCCGGAAAGTTTCTGTGCAACCCTTGACTGAACGGAAGATCGCAGGGCACGAACAGCAGTATCATAAGAACTTCTGTCAGCCCCTGGAAGAGAAAGCACTTTTTCAAAGGAGAAAGACTGAACGGGATTGTAGGCAAGCAGGGATGCAACAGGACTTTGTTTCTGAAGCCAGACTTTGCCGTCCTGAAGTAAAGGTGCTGAAAAAATAGTATAGTCATCCTTAAGGGAAAGAACGGTACTCTTTTCAGAAGTGTCTTCCACAAGATAATTTGAAGCAGTTTTATATGGAACAATAAGCGCAGTAGTATCGTCCGAAAGCATGGCACTTACAGAGAACTGGGCCTTTGGAGTCCTGTCACTGACAGAAACCGTCATTACACTTCCGTCATTAAAGAAAAAGTCTGCCGCAAGCTCCCCCTTTTCATCCCAGGAAGCAAGTTTAAGATTTTTCTCTTTGCCGTCTTTACCAAGCGAAAGAACCGGATTCTTGTCATCAAAAGAAAGAATAATTCCTTTAAAAGACACTTGAAGTTGGTTCCGCAATTCCATTATATTGTTTTCAGTTTCTGATTGAGCAAGAGTCAGCCGCATACCGCCAAGGTTACGGGAAATTATTGATTCGGTCTTAAACTGCAATACAAAAATGCCGAGAATGATAGCGGCATAAAGGACGGTTAGTCCTACAAACTTTCTAACTGGATGTCTACGCATTTTGCATATTTTATCCATTAAAGATATAAAATGCAATATTGAAGGACAATTTTTTTTGCGGGGAAATATGAAAAGTTTTTTTAGTTTATCCACAGTTTTAGTCTTAATTTTTGCAACTCTGCTTCCTGTTCTTTACCTGACAGGCTGCGCAACAAACAAAGAAAGCCCTCAGCTGGAAAAAACAGAAAGTAAACCTAAAAAAGAATACACAAAGCAGGATTTTCTTGAAGACGTAAATAAAAAACTTCAGGCAGACAACATGGAAGGTGCCCTTGCACTTTTTGAAAACATGCCTGAAAAATTCCGTGAGGACTTTGGACTTAGAGTTGTAAAGGCTTCACTTCTCTTCAGTGCAGAAAGACTGGAAGAATCTAAAACCCTTTGCACGGAACTTTCTGCAGAAGACCCCTCCAATGCAGACGTAAAGGAACTTCTTGCCCTCATTGCACAAAAAGAAGGGAACTCAAAAGAAAGAACAAAAATCATTAACGAAATGATTGCCCAGAACCCCAATGACCCGGGAGCAAACATTGCCCTTGCACAGGACACAATCATAAACGGTA
>JAEEKM010000067.1 GCA_016282455.1 Treponema sp.
AAACGGACGCAAGGCACACGAGCCATTCAGCCCTGGAGCAAACCCATCTTACGGTGCAGAGACAAAGGGTCTCGTAAAGTCCCTCAACTCTGTGGCAAAAGTTCCATACGAGTATGCTCTTGACGGT
Source organism: Treponema sp. (assembly GCA_016282455.1). Lineage (GTDB taxonomy): Bacteria > Spirochaetota > Spirochaetia > Treponematales > Treponemataceae > Treponema_D. Next base: position 128 of record JAEEKM010000067.1, read on the forward strand.
ATTTCCAATACTCAGACAATCAACCCTGATGCACTCGGACACAGCGAAGCAGAACGTGTTGAGAATCTTGTAAACGTAATGGACGGATACTTTGCAAAGGGTGCACACCACCTGAACGTAAACGTATTCGGAGTAGAGAAGCTTAAGGACTGCCAGGCACACCCTGAAAAGCCAGAGTACGCAAACTTCACAGTTCGCGTTTCAGGTTACGCAGTACGCTTCATCAACCTCACAAAAGAACAGCAGGACGACGTAATCGCAAGAACTTGTCACGGAACTCTGTAATTTAAGCAGCGCATGGATGCGCGTCATCAGTTAACCCAGGTGATGCGCAAGTTTAATCTACGCATGGTAAAGAATACCCGGTTTGCAAACGCAGGTCGGGTATTTTTTTTGTCATTCCGACAGGAGTGAGTGAAGCGAACTATTTTATGTCATTTCGACTGGAGTGAGCGAAGCGAACGGAATGGAGAAATCTACACATGTTCAACAAATAAGAACAAACATTTATAGATATCTCGACTGCGCTCGATGTGAGGAGAAAGCTAACGCTTTCTCTACGAGTTTCCGCTTTGCGTAAACTCGCGTTTTTTTTTACAAACATTTATAGACATCTCGACTGCGCTCGATGTGACATGTTATTTTGAGCGAAGCGAACGGAATGGAGAAATCTACTCGTATTTAATGCAGCACTCAAAGACGCAGCGGTTTTCTTCCTTTATGTGAACGTAAGTTTTTCCAGGTGTTTCAGAATCGTCGCGGCGGTAAACCTTAAGTGTCTGACCTTCTTTACTTTCGCCGGTGTAGTGAACTTCCATGTCTGTAATATTGTGGCTCTGCAAAAAGTCATCATTAAAAACACAAAGTGCAAACTTAATGTACTCAATGTTGTTCATGTGCCGGGACATATCTATGTGGCAGGAACGGATTACCTGTTCAAAGACAAGTTCTTCTTCCCTAAAGTCGGCCGGGAATTTTTCAAAACTTTCTGTAAACACTGCCTGGGGAAAATTTTCCTTAGGGTAGGGAAGTGTTGTAATTTTTACAGGCCTGTGAGTGTCCAGGCTAAGAACACAGGCTTCCTGATTTGCAACAAGAAGTCTCTTTCCGTCTTTATCAAGAAGTTCTGTATTTACATGAGTGCGAAGCCCAAGGTTGTCTACAGGAAATGTTCTTGCAGTAACAATTTCCCTCCAGTCAGGGCGGCGCTCAAAATGAACTTTTGTTTTTGTAAAAACCCAGAAGTCATTAAACTGTTCCCGATACACAACTCCGTCACAGCCCATTGCATTAAAACATTCAGTAAGGTTGTCCTGAACCATCAGCACAGACTGTGCCACTCCCATGCGGACCGAAGAATCAATAAAGGCAGAAGAAATTTCTCTTTCGCTTTCAAAAATCAAATCATTATTCATGCCGGGAATTATAATAAAAAGAAAGTTTGTTTTCTAGAAGCTGTAATTAAATTATTCTTTTATCATTTGACAACATAGCATTTTCCCCTGTAAAATTAAGGTAGTATTTTTGCTGGAGGATTTTTTATGAAGAAGTTAAAAGAGATTATTTTTCTTCTTGCCTTGTGCGGTGCCGGCTTTGCTTTTACATCCTGTCAGTTTCTTGCGGCTCTTTTTACAGATGTTGCAGAAGTAATCGGGGACCCTGTGTCTGAGACCTGTTTTTTTAACTGCGGAATATCTCACGGAACAATTATTACCGGTTACATAGACGGAGTATACTGCCGCTACATCAAGCTTCTTCCTATGGAAAAAAGGTTTGAGGCATATAACGAAGAAAATGGTACAAGGGTAGATTTTTGTAAGGGAACATTTTTTTATCAGGAAAATCTTAAGGATACCAATCAGGGCGTTCTCTGGATTTCTGTTTCGCAGTACTGGGATGAAGAGAAAGGAAAGTGGGTGAGCCCCAATACAGAATATTATTCTACGGCAGAAAACCGTACTCAGTATTTTAATGCAAGGGCAAACTTTTTTAAGTTCTTTCCGCCTTATATAAATACACTTAAAGTCAATCAGCAGCAGTACGAAGAAGCCTACGATGCTTTTACAAAGTACCGCATGGAAAAAAATCAGGAGTCTGATGATTACACCGGTGTAAAGGAAGCAGACATTAAGGGTGAGGATGAAACGGAAACGAAATACAGAAAAGAGGCACTCCTTTCCCTTGACGATGCTCTTGAAAAAAATCATAATCCGGAAAACACCTGGGTGCGCTATTCAGACTATGCCTACTGGGCTTACATTGACGGTTCCTGGGTGGAACTTATGATTTTTAACAGCGACGGAGAAATGTTCTTTTACCCCCTTGATGCGGTGACTGACGAAGATACTCAGGGTGAAGATAAAGTTGCCTTTGATGAAGAGCATGGTTCTGTTGTTCCCGGCGAAGAAGAAATAACTGAAGGCAATACCAAAATGTATGATGAAAGCCATACTTATGATGAGATTTACACACAGGGACTTTTTTCATACAATCGTCAGACAAAGAAAGTGCGCCACTGGATCAGGGATGTTTACTGCCCGGAGCTTGGTAAACTTTACGATGAATTAAAGACTAAAGCAGAAGAAGCAAAAAACTTGTACCACGCAGGAGAATAAGAGAGCATGACAGAGGGATATATTCATTCAATTGAATCTTTTGGAAGTGTAGACGGACCCGGACTCCGCTACATTATTTTTCTTTTCGGCTGTCCATTGAGGTGTAAGTTCTGTCATAATCCTGACACCTGGGACATGACTAAGGGTGAAAAAAGAAGTGCCCGTGATTTGATTGAAGAGTCCCTTTCCTGCCAGAGTTACTGGGGCAGCAAGGGGGGCATTACCGTTAGCGGCGGTGAGCCTCTCATGCAGCTTGATTTTCTGATTGAACTTTTTACTGAGGCAAAAAAATACGGAATCAACACCTGCATTGACACAAGCGGCGCTCCCTTTACCCGTGAAGGCGACTGGTTTGTAAAGTTTCAGAAACTTATGGAACTTACAGACCTGCTTTTGATGGACATTAAGCACATTGACCCTCTTGAGCATGAAAAACTTACGGGACGTCCTCTTGAAAATATTAGTGACATGTTCCGTTATCTGGACGAAATAAATAAGCCCATCTGGATCCGCCACGTGCTGGTTCCCACAGTAAGTGATAAAGATGAATACCTTGAAAAAACAAGGGATTTTATCCGCAGCCTGCACAATGTTAAGAGAGTAGAAGTTCTCCCTTACCACACCCTGGGCGTACACAAATACAAGGACATGGGGCTTGAATACCCCCTCGAAGGAGTCCCTTCCCCCACTGCCGACCGAGTAGAAAACGCCCGCCGCATCCTAGAGTGCGAAAAATACGACGCCTGGACTAAATAAGTTCCCGGCGGGAGTGGCTTCTTGTTTTTATTTAAATTGAGAAGGGGTAAAAAAAAGTTTCACTTCTGCCGATAATATGCTATAATTGTGTATTAAGGTAGAGGTACTATATGTATAAACGAAGACGTAGGTTGGCACTTGGAGCCGTGGATGTGCTCCTCCTTGTACTGCTGATTGTTCTTT
>JAEEKM010000068.1 GCA_016282455.1 Treponema sp.
TATCTGTTTGATTCGTTCACTCTGGGCACTGGGAATTGCAATGATTGCTTCGTCCATGCGCTGAACCCGCAGAAGGGATGCCATGTTGTCAATGGGACCAAGAACTGGAACGCCGTCTATTTTTGTTCCGATTATATTTTCATCATCATCAAGAAAAGCTGCAACGGTGCCAAAGTTTTTTTTGCGCTGCAAGTCTTTTACAATCATCTGACCTGCAAAACCTGCACCAATAATGTACAGATGTGATTCGCTTTTGTTCATGCCCCTATACTATCACACAATGGAGGATTATTGAAGTGCTTTTACCGGTCAAGAAAATGCCTGATTGCAGAAATTGTGTCTTCTGTGCTTGAGTAAAGTCTTTTTGTCATGGGCACGCTTGTCGTAAACTGCCTGCCGTATTTGTTTTCTACAATCCGTCTGTCAAGAACCGTGACCACGCCGTAGTCTGTGCTTCGTCTCATGAGTCTTCCAAAGCCCTGCCTGAATTTTATTACCGCTCCCGGAACACTAAGTTCCATAAATGAAGAACCGCCTCTTTTTTCAATTGCTTCGCTTCTTGCGGTAAAGACCGGATCGTTTGGAACTGCGAAGGGAAGTTTTACGATTATTACCTGACTCAAACTTTCTCCGGGAACATCCACTCCTTCCCAGTAACTGTCGGTGGCAAAGAGAACGCTTGTCCTGTCATCCTTAAATCTTTCGAGCAGACGGAACCTGTCATCATCTCCCTGTTTAAGGGCAGTAATTCCTGCATCAATCATCTGCAGTCTGCATGCATTGAAGGAGTGGCGCAAACTGTCGTAGCTTGTAAAGAGAACAAGAGTCCTTCCTCCCGCTGCAATAATCATGCGGAGAATCGTGTTTTCAATATAGTTCTGAAACTGAGGACTTGAAGGAAAGGGGGCATCGTTTGGCACTGCAAAGAGGGCATTTGTTTTGTAAGGGAAGGGAGAATCAAATACCCCCGTGCACTGCCTGTCTTCTTCTACAAAATTTATTCCGGTTCTTTTAAGCCAGTAGTTAAAGGTTGTTCCCGTTCTAAGGGTTGCACTCGTACAGACAACGGAACTCATGGGTTCAAAAACTCCCATGTTCATTAAAGGAGCAATATCCAGCGGTGTTTCCGTAAACTGAACAAAAGTTGTCCATTCGTCTCCCTGTTTTTTTGGAGGAAGCCTTACTTTCTGAAGCCAGAATACACTGTCTCCGTGTTCACTCCAGTCAACAAAATGCTTGCAGAGTTTTACGCTTTCATCCAGACGGCGCAGAACCATTTTGCTTTCCCACACGCAGGGCATGTCTTTGTCGTCGTCGCTTATGTTTTCAAGCACTTCCCTTACCATGCCGGTAAAAGTTCCCATTGCACTTCTTAGTCTTTCCATTGCGTTAAGTACTGTAACAAAAGATGAGGCGTTTTCTGCATAAATGCGGGCGGAACTTTCGTTACCAAGAATTTCCTGTGCTACTATGTCAAGTTCTGACACTGTATCTTTTATGAGGCCTGCCGCTTCACTTGCTTTACCAAGAAAATCTTCTGAAGTAGAAATGGTGGCAAGCTGTACTAAAAAACCTGCAATGTTACTTCTTCGGCTGCGGTACATGAGGTTTATCTGCTTGTTGATTTTAAAATTTGTTAAAGTTTCGCTGAAAAAACTTGTTGCACTGTCTTCTATTCCGTGTGCTTCGTCAAAAACAATTCTCTTATAGGGCGGAAGTACTGCGGCATCTTCGTAACCTACACCGTTCATGCGGCTTTCTATATCTGCAAAAAGAAGATGATGGTTTACCACAAGAAGGTTTGCATCACTTGCTTCTTTTCTAACTTTCATAACAAAGCACTGTTCACGGAACCTGCAGCGTCCACCCATGCAGCCGTCACTTTCACTGTTGATTCTTGTCCATACGCTGTCGGGGGGAAGAAAACTTAAATCACTCTTGCTTCCGGTCGGTGAGGTTTTTGCCCAGTCAACAATCTTGTCAAAAACTTCCGTGTCTTCATTAAAAAGGTCGCGTTCCATTGCGGCATCAGAGAGTCGTCTCATGCACACATAGTTTTGCCTTCCTTTTACAAGAACTGCTTTTATTTTTTTTCCGGTTATTTCCTGTGCGGCAGGAATGTCTTTTTCAATTAACTGCTGCTGAAGGTTTATTGTTCCTGTTGAAATTACAACCCGCTCATGATTATCTACAGCCCAGAGCATGGAAGGAATGAGGTAGGCATAACTTTTTCCAACCCCGGTTCCCGCTTCAAATACACCGATTTTTGATTCATTAAAAGCAGTGCAGATTTTTTTTAGGAGTTCCACCTGACTTTTTCTTTCTTCAAAATGACTGCTCTGTCTGGAAAGGGGACCGCCATTTGAAATAAAAAATGCAGTTTCTTCTTCGTCTAGTTTTTTTATCTCTTTGGGTTTTACAGGTTCAACAACAACATATACTTCGCTTACGTCATTGTTCACGATGTAAAAGCCCTGGCTTGTTTCGGTTGCACTCATGGCAACATTCATGTCTGCATCACTTGGTTCAAGATAACCAGACGGGTGATTGTGAATGAGAACATGTGCTTCGTGAGAAAGGGCCTGGTTCACAACAACTTCATCTGCCTGACCTCGCGCTCCAACAGTTACGCTGATGATTCTTCCGTCGGAATTGATTGTGCCTGCCCAGAAGACTTCGTTTCCGTGGGCCTGCTCAATGTCTCTTCTCATTGCAGTGATTGTTGACTGTGTGAACCTATCGTGTGCGTCCATGACCTTATTTTAACGGAAAGTGAGCTTTGTTTCAAATACAGGACTTAAGCCTTGTTTTTCTCTTAATCCTCCATTATCATAAAATATATAACACTAAAGGAGGAAATGCTATGGCAATTTCTTTGAATAAAACTGCTACGGCTACTCGGGGAGGGGTATTTGCACTCCTTAGCATAATCTTAAGTTTATTTTTTGTTTCCTGTGACCAGCTCATGGGCTTTCTTAATTCCGGAAATAATAATGGAAATACTAATACTGAAAACAATGGTACAGTAATAGTTCCGAAAGAAAAAACTTTGTCGGATTACAATGGCGGTATCCGCTACCTGAATCTTTCTGAAGAAAAAAGCGATGACATTACTTTCGTCTCTACAGTTCAGCCCCGTGTAAGGGAAGATTTTTCTTCTATTGATAATGCAGTTGCTGAACTTGACTTTGATCCGGCAACTACAACTATTGCAAAAGCCGCCGAA
>JAEEKM010000069.1 GCA_016282455.1 Treponema sp.
GAAGAAACTGACGGAAAAAAACTTGAGGCAATGGTAGCCTCTCTTCCGGAACAGAGCCGGGACCACCGTGGAATTGTACTCACAGTTTCCGGAGAAGAAGCCGCTTCCTCCAATGAAGTAGACTTTGAAAACTGGCTCAAAGACTGTCCTGAAAAAGCAACAGTTATTGTGCTTGACGGAGTAACCGACCCCCACAACGTAGGTGCCATTATCCGTTCGGCAGACCAGTTCGGCGCAAGCCTGGTTGTAATGGGTGAACACCGGTCTGTTGGAAAAGTAACCGAAAATGAAGTGATTGCCCGAAGCAGTGCAGGTGCATCTGCCTGGGTTCCGCTTGCAGTTGTTACAAACCTTTCCCGCACAGTGCAGGCCCTTAAAGAAAACGGTTTCTGGATTTATGGCGCCGATGCAGACGGAGAAACTTTAAGTAAAACCCAGTTCCCCCAGAAAACCTGCATCATCATGGGAAGTGAAGGAAACGGCATGACCCGCATACTTTCTTCTCTGTGTGATTCCATTGTTTCCATTCCCACCTGCGGAAAAATTGACAGCCTTAACGTTTCTGTTGCGGCAGGAGTTTTACTCTACGAACGCTACCGCCAGATTACATCTGAAGAATAAATCAGAAAAAAAATCAACAAACAAAAAACCCCCGTGCAAGAAAAATAAATCTTACACAGGGGCATTTTAAAAGTGTCAGGAAAAATTTCCTTACTCTTCCACTGCGCCGCGGTCGCCTACTTTTTCCTGAAGTTCAGGTGAAGCATAAGCAGTTGATTTGCAGCTGATTGCAGAAAGACAGCTCACAGCTACGATTGCACCAAGCACAACGGCGGTAAGAATTCTCTTAATTTTCATACGATGGCTCCTTGTATGTTGTTTTGAGATTTTACAAACCTCACTTATAAGAATACACCAACAATGCGAAAGTTACAAGCAAAAATCTTTCAACTGAAGAAACTGGCAGAAACTAAGCCCCTCCCAAAAAATTCTGTTTTTTCATGGACAACAGACTGTTTTTTCGCTATATTGGAAAGGACAGTTTTGGGCCCTGCCCCTGTCAATTTACAGCCCTAAAAAGATTTTGGAGTTTACATGAACAAGATTTCACAGATTTTTATGGAAGATGAAGAAGAAGAGGAAGCAAAGAAAAAAGACGCTGCACCAGATCCACTTGCAGAAAAATTCCTTAAGACCCGCCAGATTCTTATGAGCGGAGAAGTAAACGAAGAGCTTGCAGAAAAAATTGTACGTCAGCTTTTGATTCTCGAAAGCGACAGCGATAAACCCATTTACCTTTACATTGATTCACCCGGTGGAGATGTAGACGCAGGTTTTGCAATCTTTGACACAATCCGTTTTATCAATGCACCTGTTTACACTGTGGGAATGGGTCTTGTGGCAAGTGCCGCTGCCCTCATTCTTCTTGCTGCCCCAAAAGAACGCAGACTTGGTTTCCCACACAGCCACTATCTCATTCACCAGCCTTCAAGCGGAATGAAAGGTGTTGCAACAGACATTGAAATTCACGCCGCAGAAATTGCAAAGACAAAGGCAAAGATTAACGAGATTATTTCCGAAGAAACAGGAACTTCTCTTGATAAAGTGACAAAAGACACAGACCGTGACTACTGGCTTTCTGCCGATGAATCAGTTGCATACGGACTCATCAGCCGCGTTGTGTCAAAACGTTCAGAACTTAACTAAGATTTCACCGCATCTTTAGAGAACGGGCACTCAAGGCCATGCATTTTGAGCTTACGGCTTCACTTCTAAACGATATTCTTTTCGCTATGGAAGACCAGACCACAAAACGTCTGGTAGATGCAAGGAAGGGTGTGCTCGTTCTGGAAGAAGAATCATCCGGTACAGTTGCTGACGAAGAGTTTTTGTACGCACTGCCAGAGTGGACAAGCAATGACGGTTTTACCATGCGCTCTGGTTTTGTAGAAAATCTTCATTCACCGCTTGCAAGGGAAGAGTTAAGGCTTGTACTTGAAAGTGGAAGGGGGGTATTCAGGAATTTCAAGAATGTTTTAAAAGCGTACCCGGAAGTAGAACGCAGATGGAACCTTTACAAAAACAAATACATGGGTCACTGCATAAAAGAATGGTACGCCGCTCTCCGTGAGTCATGGGGTCTGGAAAAACTTGAGGATACATCTTATGGCTCGGAAGTAGAGACAGATGAAATACTCAATGCAGACTTTGAGTTTATGACATACGATTCCGTCAGGGACAAGGAAGACGTAGAAAACGGCAAGAGACTTTTGACAGAAGAATACGAGAGACAGTTCCATGGTGAACTTGGTAAGGCTGTGGGAGATTTATGGTTGAGTTTTTCTAACCGCCAGACAGACAAGGCAGGTTTTTTATGCCGCACCCAAACCGGAGAGTTCATCGGCTGCATTTTATTTTCTTTCTGTCCGTCCTCCGCAAAGAAAACTGTTGCGATAACCGATTTTTTTGTGGTTCAGGATTACCGCGGACTTGGCATTGGCAAGGAGTTATTTTCTATGTGCCTTGCATCACTTAAAGAACACGGAATCCAGTGGACACTGCTGGGAAATTTTATAATACCGCCGGCAATGGAACAAATGCTTACCCAGTGGGGCTTTGAGCACTTAGGCTCAGGTTATGTGGCGGATTTATTTAAGGAGTAAAAAAATGGCTTTTGGTCGTGAAAGTGTTATTAACGAAGAACAGATTACAGCTTACCTCAAAGATCTGGTTAGCCGTGTAGAGAGTGCCAGTGAGGCCGACATCCAGGCACTTAATGAACTTAAAAAATTATTCAAAAAGAACGTTCCTTTCACACGCAGAAATTATGTTGCCGCTTTACTTGTAAAACAGGCAGCAGGACGCGGACGTTTTAATCATGACCGCAATGACCGCTTTGGTCGTGGTGACAGAAACGAACGCTTTAACCGCGCAGACAGAAGTGAGCGCACAGAGCGCCGTGAACGGGACTTTAACGCAGAAAGAACAAACCGCACAGAGGATAGAGGAGAGAGAACACCACGCGTACAGATTGATCCCGCTTTGTCTACATCAATCTTTATTGGCATTGGCCGCAACCGCCGTGTATTCCCCCGTGACCTTGTTGGACTTCTTGTAAGCGTTGCAGGACTTGACCGCGAAAGAATCGGCGACATTAAGGTACTTGCAAACTACTCATTCATCCAGCTTTACACAGAGGATTGTGAAAAGGCTATTGCAGCCCTTAACGGCTATGATTACCGCGGAAGAAAACTCAGCGTAAGCTATTCAAAGCAGAAGGTTGAAGGAGAAGAAGGAAACGTTTCTGAAAATGAAAACGAAGCACCCATTTCTTCACAGACTTACGACTCTCAGAATGAAACAGTTGATGAAGAGGATTCAATTCCCGCTAACGTAAGCAACACTGCTCATGCTTCTCCCGTAGAGAACACTGAACAGGCAAAAATTGCAGCAGCACAGAGTGCATTTGCCGCCCAGCAGGCAGCCGCTCCTTACAGCGAAACCACAGATGACGGACAGGTAAAGAGCCACTTTGGTGACGGAGCCGCATACTAAAAAACAAAAGTGAACAGAACGGAAATTACACTGCTGCACACGGGTCCTCTTGATGTAAACACATACCTTGTGAATGTTTTTGAGAATCGTGTGCTTGTGGTGGATCCTGCCGACTGTTCCTTTTGCGGTGATTGTGGGAAGGTATATTCTTTTTTACAGAAGAATAAACTTTCCCCACTTGCCATCCTTCTTACCCACGGACATTTTGATCATGTCGCGGGACTCCCCTTCCTAAAAGAAAAATATCCCCACACACCAATTTTAATTCATGCAGACGACGCAGCCTACCTGGGAGAAAACAGTGCAGCCGCTCACGAGAGAATACTCTATGCCATGGGTTTTGACGAGTTTTTACCCAGCGTAACAAACCTTCCCAAAGCAGATGCCTTCTTACAGAATGGAAAAACTTTAGAAGAAAGCCTCTCCCCTTTTATTGCTGACTCTAATGACAAAAATAAAGTCCTAACTTCCCGTTCAAAATGGCGCATCATTCACACCCCCGGTCACACACCCGGTTCTGTCTGCCTTTACAACAAAGAAGAAGAAATCCTGCTTTCAGGCGACACCCTCTTCCACGGTTCCTGGGGCCGGACAGACCTCGCAGGCGGAAACGAAAACCAGATGCAGCAAAGCCTGGCCTTGCTTGAAGACCTGTGCGGAAATACCGTGCTGCTTTATGCGGGACATTAAAGTAAAAATTTATTGACACAGCAAATAATAAAGAACTAGTATAGTTTTTATGCTATAATAAATCACTCATTCTAAAGGAAGTAAACATGATTACAGGTGAAATTAAAAACAAAATAGATTCAATCAGGGATGACTTTTTCAGTGCAGGTATGAGCGAATACCTTACAGTCATAGAACAGTTCTCATATCTTATGTTCATACATTCTCTGGATGAAGTGGAAAATGAAACAGAACAGTATGAGAAAATGTCCGGAGAAAAGAAAGAACACATCTTCTCAGCTGACAAGCAGAAATACCGCTGGCATATTTTTAAGACCTTTGAAGAAACAGAACTCTTTAATTTGATGAATAAAGAGATTTTTCCCTTCATCAAAAAAGTAAATGCAAACGAAGAAAGTGCCTTTGCCCGCTACATGAAGGACGCCGCTTTTTCCATTCCAAGCCCCCAGACCTTAAAAGCCGTAATCACAAAACTTGATGAACTCTTTGAAAACCCGGAAGTTCGAGCTAGAGATATGCTAGGTGACATTTACGAATATGTCCTCAGCAAAATGAACTCTTCCGGCCAGGTTGGAATGTTCCGCACTCCAAAACAGATTCGCGACATGATGGTTCAGCTTATCCGTCCCCAGCCCATGGATACAATTTGTGACCCGGCTTGTGGTACGGCAGGCTTCCTGATTTCTTCTGCAGAATATATTCGCGATACTTACGGCTCAAAGATGGGCGACAAGGAATGGGAGCATTATTCAAAAGGACTTCTCACAGGTTTTGATACCGGAAGCACAATGCTCAAAATATCTGCAATGAACCTGCTTCTTCACTCAATCCACGAACCCCACATCGCATACCAGGACAGCGTAAGTAAGAACAATGAAATAGAAGGTCAGTTTGATGTTATCCTTGCAAATCCGCCGTTTACAGGAAGCGTAAATAAATCAACAATCGCAGAAAGCCTTACAAATATCTGTGCAACAACAAAGACAGAACTTTTGTTCGTTGCCTTGTTTATCCGAATGCTCAAAAAGGGTGGCCGCTGTGCTTGTATTGTTCCTGATGGAGTTTTGTTTGGTTCATCAAATGCTCATAAAGCACTTCGTAAAGAGCTGGTAGAAAATCATCAGCTTGCAGCAGTTATCAGTATGCCTAGTGGCGTATTTAAACCTTATGCGGGAGTAAGTACCGGAATTCTC
>JAEEKM010000070.1 GCA_016282455.1 Treponema sp.
GCCATAACTTACCCCTTTTGTTTAAATAATCATTTTTTATGGAACTCTAACGTTAAATTCAGAGGGCCATAATATCCCCAAAAGTAGACTATTCCAGTGATTTCAAAGCTAATTCTCGAATTTCCTTTGATACTGAATATTTTGCTGGAATTGCTCCTGTAATTTCCTCATGAATAATACCATCCAAATCAACAACATAATCAATAATCTGTCTGCCATCATCACGATAAATATATCGCACTGTTATTTTTGAATTCCAAAGAGCTGGATAATCATGATGACGAATACGATACAAAGTCTGCTCTGGAGTTTCATTTTTATTACTGCCAGCACTTACAGCATTTGAAACAGGAGAAAGGAGAGCTTTTGTCAAATCTCCCACAATCTTTTCAGCTCTCTCTTTTTTAGCATTTTCTTTTGCCACAAAATCAGCATAAGCTCCATTTGTTTCATCAAAGAAATCCATTCTGTCATAAGTCAGTTTTCCACTCTTGTATGTAAAAACACAGCGAGTTACACGACTTCCAAAATCAAGCCAAGCAACTCCGTACATTGCACCGCAAGATTTCATTGCTTCACAAAGAGCAGCAATATCTTCTGTTTCAGTTTCTTTATAAGTTTTTCTAAAATAACCAATTTCACTTTCAGTTTTTGCCTTTGTCATTGTAGTTCCAATCATGGCTTTTTTATCTTTTGGCTGAACCGCCTGAATATCAGTATTTGCAGGTCCCCACTTTTTATACAAAGCAATTGTAGCTACATGCCCATCTGGCATTACCATATCACTGGCAATACCATCTGCATTTAGGCTCTGAGAAAATGCTGCTGACAAAAATGCTACAAAAACAACACATACACATAAAATCTTTTTCATAAAAATCCTCCAAAATCCTTATATAAGCAATCGCTTATATTCTAAAAATTATAAACTTTAGCTTATAACATTTCAACAGTTTTAACTTTATTCTATAATTTATGACGATTAATGTTGCCGTGGCAGAAACTCTAAGGGAGCTTCGTCAGAAAAAAGGTGTTTCTCAGGAAAAGCTTGCGGAAGCGATAGATTCGCACCAGGTATATATTTCTGAGATTGAAAACGGCAAAAAGATACCTTCCCTGTCTGTAATTTATAAAATCGCCCGATTTTTTAACCTCTCACTTAGTGATTTTTCAGCCATGATTGAAGAAAAGCTCTAAGCTTCTATAATAACAATATATCATCAGTTAATAGTTTATTGGTCAATTTACAGGCGACTTTTTAAATTACTTTTGAAAAGTATTGCGATTTTTACTCCTTCAAAAATGCCTTCCCTGTTTTTTCAAATATTTCATTGTTTATTTTCATAATGTCAAAATCAAGATGTGAAATATGATTCTTAAAAATTGAATCAACTGAATTTTTCTCATCAAACAGATAGCCTGCACTTTCCAAAAGACTTTCTGCCTGAGCCAGTGTAAGGTGCAAGCCAATTATAAGCTGAAACACTGTTTCTTTTTTAGGACGATAATTGGGATCTGTTTTACTCCTGATTTTGGAAAAATTCTGTTTGCTCATTCCGCTTTTTTTATAAATCAGACTGATATCACCTTTTCCGCCAAGAGAAAATGTACTGATATAAAAATTCAAAGTTTCCAAGAATGTATGCTTTTCCTCTATAATATGGGGTGTAATTGAAAGATTCAAATCTGCTCCGTTTTTCTGAAGCACTTTTACAGCTTCTATTGCATTCACATAAATTGCATATATAAGGGCAGAAAAACCTGTCTCACTTTTTGCATTTACATCGGCCCCGTGCTCAATTAAAAGTTGAATAATATTTGCTTCATTTAAAAAGCTGGCAAGCATAAGAGGTGTATAACCTTTTGAATCTGACTGATTTGGTGAAAGACCACTATCCAGAAGAATCCTAACAATTTCAATCTTTCGCTGACTTATGGCAATCATCAAGGGTGTCCATTCTGTAGCAAGGGCAGGAAGCTTATTTTTGCCAAGCTGATTTAAAGCAAAAATCAGGCTTTTTGAAAAAAGATTTGAACTTCGTGAAAGGTCTATCAGCTCGCTAAGGTGAATGATATATGGAGTTCCCTTTACATCATCCTCTTCCTTGTAAAAATTCAGAAAGCCTGAACCGTTACTCGTAGTAAGCGACCACTTTGTTTTATGTTCAGCCATTTTTCTGCGGACATCTTGAGAAAGGCTTGGATTGTAACGATAATCATTATAATAAGGTAGCCTGCAGCCAAGTTTTTCAAGTTCATTTTTCAGGACTTCCGTACTGCTGGTCATAATGTAATCGTACTGCTTTCCATCAATAATGATTGTTTCCTGTATTCTTTCACTGTTATTGTTCATAATTACATTATAGCATTTTTTTTCAGGAATACAGTAAACTGACAGGCGACTTTTATTTTCAATGAAATGTTATTAATCTTTAAATAACAACAAATAAAACAATCTTTTATTTTATGTAATTTGAGTAGTAGAGTATACAAACTGCATAAAAAATCTATGCAGGAAAACAGAGTTTTGAAAAAAGAATCAGAAACAATGAATACGGCCTTCTTCGCGAATATAAAGAAGGTAAAGGATTTTGCCGGAATAAAAAGCGAAAACTCCGCCGTAATCTATTCCGGAAAAAGCCTACCCGCGACAAATGCGGGGGCGTTACGGGGGCTGGCCCCCGTTAGAAGGGGTAGCGAGCAACGCAGTGCGAGCGAGGGGGAGACTTCCCCCACCTTGCTACTCCAGCGTCTCAACAGTCAAATTCTGATTTGTATAAATACAGATACTGCCCGCAATTTTTAGAGAACGCTCAGCAATTTCCTTAGCACTCAAATCCGAAGAATCAAGATAAGCAAGGGCCGCAGAGTAAGCATAGTTACCGCCCGAACCAATCGCAATTGCATCGTGTTCAGGTTCAATTACGTTTCCATCACCACTAATCAAAAGGATCTGTTTTTTATCTGCAACAAGGAGCATTGCTTCAA
>JAEEKM010000071.1 GCA_016282455.1 Treponema sp.
GAACTTGATGAACTTGTTGAACAAGAAAATACAACTATATATATTTATAGACTAAAAGGAGAGAATCAAGAAAAATTACGGGACCATTTTTTCAATATTAATAATAACTAACCTAAAGTCACTCCCCCCCCTACAGTCACGCAGTACGGTCGGCTTTTAGTTACAGTTCTGCAATTCCGTCACTATTGGGCTGGGGGTCGGGTTCTTCTACGAGGAAGTTTGTGTAAAGGGGAATTGTGCCAGGGTTTACGTCTACGAGTTCGTAAAGGGGCAATAGTTTTTCTTCGGCAAAGGAACGGGTCTCCTGACAGAGACGGGTGTCAAAACATTTTCCTACGTGTTCCTGCGTTTCTTTTCCAATCAGAATACCGCGGCTAAGATGACATTTTTCTGCAATGCTTTCTATTGTAAGGGTGTCTTCTACGTTTTGTCCTATCACTGAAAAATCCATGCGGGAAAGACTTCCTACATTTCCTGCAATCACATGACCGGTGTTTATTCCAATTCGGGCAGAAAGGTTATTTACGGTAAGTCCTTCGGAAGCAAGCTGTTCTACAATAATTCCTTCCATGCGTTTCATTCTGAGGGAGGCAAGACAGCAGCGCACTGCATGATCCGGCAGAGGTTTTAGTGCACCAAAATATGCCAGTATGGAAGCACCATCATAATGACCGATTGTTCCGCCAAGAGAAAGAATTACCTGAGTCATTTCGTTAAGGTAGGTGTTAAGAACTTTAAGCGGGTCTTTTACATCCTTCCTGTCATCCATAAAAACAGAAATCGGAATGTGAGAATAAAGGAGGGAAGCATAAACTTTTTCTCCTTTGAAGAGGGAACTTCTGTCTGCATTCGTTACCATGTCCAGCACTTCAGGAGAAATGTAGCGGTTCATGGCAAGGCGGAGTTTTTCTTTTTCCTGACAGGCTTTATCCGCACTATGTGAAAGAAGGGCATTGTGAACAATTCGCGTTACCGGTCCTAAGAGCTGCATTTCTTCTGCAGAATAAGGACGTTCGTCAACATTTTTTCCAACAAAGAGATAGCCGTAAACAAACTCACCGTAAACAATGGGCATGGAAAGGGCACCGTCTGCATGAACAAGAAGACCTTTTGTTTCAGGGGCATAGCGCACTCTTTCATTCACCACGTCAGGAAGATGAACGATGGATTTTCTCTGTTCCCCGTAATACTTAACCTGACCCACGGGAGAGTTTTTCTGGTCTGCATAGAACAAAACAAAAGAACAGTCCAAATGCTTTGTAAGCCAGTAAGAGGCACGCCTTAAAAGGTCACCTTCTGTTTCAAGCTGAGATAAATCATCTTCCAAAGTATTCAGAGAATCGGCAAGTGTTTTGTCCATGAAGTAGTCCTATTTGCGATTTTTACTGCAGAATTTTTTAAGGATTTTTATCTGTTCCAGAGTACTTTCGCTCGAAGGAGCACCAGTTGTTTTTCTGTTCTCAACGCAGGACTCGGGAGAAAGATAATCGAACACATCATCTTTAATAAGTGGTGAACACTGTTCCAGTTCTTCCACACAGAGATCTTCAATTTTTGTAAGACCGGCATCCAGGGCAAGGCGAACTGCTTTTGCGGCAACTCCGTGTGCGGTGCGGAAAGGCATTCCCTTTCTTACAAGATATTCAGCAAGGTCAGTAGCATTTGCAAAACCACCCTCGCAGCTCTCTGCCATTTTCTCTTTATTCCATCTTGCACTTGAAATCATTGCAGTAAAGACCGTGAGGTTTGCAGTAACTGTGTCCAGTGCGTCAAACAAAGGTTCCTTGTCTTCCTGCAGGTCACGGTCGTAGGCAAGTGGAAGTCCCTTTACCATTGTGAGCAGGTTGATTAAATCTCCGTAAACTTTTCCTGTGCGGCCGCGAATGAGTTCTGCAAAATCAGGATTCTTTTTCTGGGGCATGATGGAAGAACCGGTAGACCACTTTTCACTCATTTCTACAAAAGCAAATTCTGTTGTACTCCAGAGAACAAGTTCTTCGCACATGCGGCTTAAGTGACTCTGTAAAATTGAGAAGGCTGACGTAAACTCAATGCAGTAGTCCCTGTCGCTTACAGTGTCGAGGGAGTTTTCTGTAACGCCTTCAAAACCAAGAAGGTCTGCAACTTTTTTTCTGTCTAAAGGCAGTGTACTTCCCTGAAGGGCTCCGCTTCCAAGTGGACTTTTGTTAATGCGGCTGAGTGCATCTTCAATGCGGTTCCAGTCACGGACAAGCATAAAACTCCAGGCATTAAGATGCTGAGAAAGAGTTCCGGGCTGTGCATGCTGCATGTGGGTGTATCCGGTAAGAAGGGAGTGTCTGTGTTTTTCTGAAATTGCAGTGAGGGCTTCTACCAGAGTAATAATCTGATTCTGCAGATTGGGAATTACCCTGCGAAGGTAAAGGCGTTCATCAAGTGCAATCTGATCATTGCGGCTTCTGCCGGTGTGAAGTTTTTTTCCTGCCTCACCTATTCTGTCTGTAAGGGTTGCTTCTATAAAAGAGTGAATGTCTTCTGCACTGTAGTCAATCTGAAGACTACCGCGGGTTAAATCTTTTTCAATTCCCTTAAGGGCAGTTACAATCTGTTTGCTTTCTTTCTGACTGATGATTCCCTGATCTCCCAGCATGGTTGCGTGGGCTATGGAACCGTGAATGTCATCAAGGGCCATGCGCTCGTCTACATGAATGGAAGTTTCAAATTCAACTGCCGCTGCATCCGGTCCTTCAAGAAAACGTCCGCTCCACAAAGCCTTGTGGTTGTCGTCTGTAATTGCGGCATGAGAAGTATTTTTATTTGCCATGATGGGATCTCCCTGTAACCTGTCTTTTAGAATGCGTCTATTATAACCGAGAAGTTAGATAAAGGCAATTACAAAGATTTTTTAAGTATGAGAAAACGTTTTGCTTCCACATTGTCTGGCACATTCTTTTTGAATCTGACTGCACCGCTTGCAACATCAACAAGAACTTCGTAACCCCTGGTGTCTACAAAAATCTTTTCGTCGGTGGCGTTAAAGTAAATGAGAAAGTCTTTTGTAGTATACTTTGTTACTCCGGGACGGATACATTCCGCACGGGCAGCATAATTTTCGCCAAAGGCATCGGGGTAGGTTTTGCGAAGGGTAATGAGTCCTTTGTAGGAAAAGTAAACTTCAGAAAATCTCTCTCTGTAAGCGAAGGTTATCTGGTTTATTTCATCAGAAGAAATATAGCTGTTTTCATCTCCATTTTTTGTTCTGAAAAATTCCTGTCCGCCGTTTAAGAAAGGTGTACCCTGCGCAAGAAGCACGTAGGAGGCGGCAAGAATATCTTCCCTTTTTACGAGAACTTTTTTATCTCCGTCAAGAGCTTCAATCAAATCACCGGAAAAAGAAGTGAGTCCCAGATTGGAAATTGCAATTTTATCAAAGAGTGTGTAGTTGTCATGGCATTCCACGTAATTAATGAGACGGCCTATTCTTGCAGAAAACTCCC
>JAEEKM010000072.1 GCA_016282455.1 Treponema sp.
CCAACGACGTTGCACTTTGGGACCAGAAACGCAGAAGGGGAGATTTTTCTAAAGAAAATGAGGCTTCTGTAATTGAAGAATCTGTAACCCAAAAAACTGGGGAAAACATTCATCTTTCTTTTACTGAAGAAGCAAGAAAAAAGGCTGACACCCTGGTAACTGAACTGAGTGTAAGTCATGCTTCCGAAGGAGAGGAACTTCTATACAGTATTCTCTGGGACAGGCGCTATTCTGTTTTTGACTATATTTCAAAAGATACTCCGGTTTTCTTTGTAGACTATGACAGGCTTTGCAATGCGGTTAAATCCCTGCAGAATGAGTTTGAGGTTTCCTACCGCAGTGCAAGACAGAACCTTCCGGCCCTGCCGCCTTCCTTCATGCTGCTGGATTTTTATTCCCTTATAGAAGCCCACCCCAGAAGCGTTTTCTTCCGTTCTCTGGATACACTTGAAGATTGTATTTCTGTACCCACAGAAGTTTCCAGAAGCTTTTTTGGCAATATAAATTATTTTAAAGAAGAACTTACAGCCCTTCAAAAAGACGGCTGGCATATTTTTATTTTTGCAGATAACCCAAATCAGGCCCTTAGAATCAGCGAAGTGGTAAAAGGTTTTGTGGAAGTTGAACCTCCGCTAGAGCCTGTTCAAGTGCTGCCACTTCCCATAAGCGAAGGTTTTTCTGTCGGTGAAATTAAACTCCTGGTAATTCAGGAAAACGAAATATTCGGCAGAAGACGAAATACTCCTGCTTCCACCAGAAAAGTTTCCAGCAAGGCGATTGATACTTTTGTTGAGCTTAATCCCGGTGACTATGTGGTTCATGTAAATTACGGCATTGGTCTTTTTGAAGGAATTGAACGGGTTAAAGCCATGGGTACAGAGCGTGATTTTATCAAGCTTGAGTATGCGGACAAGGAATTTGTTTTTGTGCCCATTGAACAGGTGAACATGGTTCAGCGCTATATTGGAAGCGAAAGTGAACATCCCCGCCTTGACAGAATCGGTGGAAAAAGCTGGTCTTCCAGAAAGGCAAAAGTTCAGCAGAAAGTTGAGGAAATGGCAAATAAGCTCATTGACCTTTATTCCAAGCGCCAGGCTTCAAGAGGATTCCCTTTCCCAAAAGACGGAGAATGGCAGGCAGCCTTTGAAGCAGCATTCCCTTACGAAGATACCCCTGATCAGTTTGCGGCAACCCAGGACATTAAACATGACATGGAAAACCCTGTTCCCATGGACCGACTTGTCTGTGGTGACGTAGGTTACGGAAAGACTGAAATTGCCATGAGGGCGGCCTTTAAGGCGGTAATGGGCGGAAAACAGGTGGCATTTCTGGCCCCCACAACAATTCTTGCCGAACAGCACTATGAAAACTGCATTGAACGCTTTAAAAACTTCCCGGTAACTATTGCCCAGCTTTCCCGCTTTGTAACTCCTTCAGAACAAAAAAAGATTCTTGCAAAACTTGCCTCGGGCGAAGTGGACATTCTTATCGGAACCCACAGAATTATTCAGAAAGACGTCATTTTTAAAGACCTTGGTCTTATGATTATTGATGAAGAACAGCGCTTTGGCGTTAAGGACAAGGAAAAACTAAAAACCTTAAAGACAAACATAGACAGCCTTGCCTTAAGTGCAACCCCGATTCCAAGAACCCTGCACATGAGTCTTCTTAAAATAAGGGACATGAGTCTTCTTACAACGCCGCCCCAGAACCGCCAGAGCATAGAAACCGTTATAGACGGCTATGATGATGAAAAAGTGGCACTTGCAATCAGGCGGGAAGTGGACAGAGGAGGGCAGGTATTTTACCTTCACAACCGGGTTGAAACCCTTGAAGAAACCCGCCTTAAACTCCAGCATCTTCTGCCGGAAATGCTCATTGACGTGGCCCACGGCCAGATGACGGTAGATGAACTTGACGACATTTTCCGCCGGTTTAAAATGGGCGGCTTTCATGTTCTGGTTGCAACAACCATTATTGAAAACGGCATTGATATTCCAAACGTTAATACCATCATTATAGACAGGGCAGACATGTACGGTGTAAGCCAGCTTTATCAGTTACGGGGTCGGGTAGGCCGCAGTGACAGAAAAGCCTATGCATATCTATTTTACCCGGGAAATAAAGCCCTTTCAGAAGTAGCAATGAAACGCCTGCAGGTGATTTCTGACTTTACTGAACTTGGTTCAGGATTTAAAATTGCCATGAAGGACATGGAAATTCGTGGTGCAGGTAATCTTTTGGGACGTGACCAGAGCGGGGAAGTGTGTGCGGTTGGTTTTGAAATGTACCTGCATCTTCTAAATGCCGCAATTGAACGCCTTACAAACAGCGGCTGGCATGAAACCGAAGACGTACTTCTTGAACTGGATTACACAGGCTTTATTCCAGACAGCTACATCAGTGACGCCCAGACCAAAATGGAACTTTACAAAAAAATTGCTTCCATTTCTACAGAACCGCAGATTGCCGCCATGTATGCGGAGTTCTTTGACCGTTTTGGACCTGTTCCTGATGAAGTTAACAGTCTTTTAAGCCTTGCAAAAATCAGGGTAATATGTAACAAAATCGGAATCAGAAGCCTTAAGGAATATAAGGGCCTTGTACAGGTGGAATTTGCCAGAATTGAAAATGTAAATGTGGACAAAGTGTTAAAACTCATTTCAACAAGTGCCGGAAGGGTAAAACTTGACGCTAAAAATCCAAATGTACTTTTCCTTCAGGCAGGCAGCATAGACCTTACCAGTAAGGCAGATTTCATAAAAGAAAAACTGGAAGCCCTTGCCTAAGTTACCAGACTATCTCATAAAAGGAGAAAAAAATGAAAAACAAACTGATTTGTACAGGTTTACTCAGTATCTGCAGTCTTATTTTTCCAGGCTGCAAGACTTCGGCCTTTAAGTCTAGTGAAGTTGTATTAGAACTAAAGGGAAACCCTACAACAGGCTACACCTGGCTTTACACAATTGAAGATGATTCAATCATTAAGGTAAAAGAAGAAATAAAATATCTTGGAAA
>JAEEKM010000073.1 GCA_016282455.1 Treponema sp.
ATGGGCTATGGCTTCATCCACTTCTACAGAGTTTCCCTTCTGGTAAACACCTGAAATAATCATTTCTTCCTGCTGGGAATAAACTGCCATCCAGGTTTTTATTCTCTGGGCCGCTTTTCTTATTGTGGGAGTAGTAGAAGTTACTTTATTCATAAGACGGCTGATGGAAGGAAGCACATCAATTGCGGGATAATGCTGTCTTTCCTGTAACTGCCTGCTCAAAAGAATGTGTCCGTCAAGCACACCGCGTACGGTATCTGAAACAGGTTCATCAAAGTCTCCGCCGTCTACAAGCACAGTGTAAAGTCCTGTGATTGTTCCCTTGTCATTAGATCCGGTTCTTTCAAGCAGCTTCTGTGTGTAGGTAAAAGAACTTGCAGGAAAACCACGCCTCTGGGGAGGTTCCCCGTTTAAAGTTCCGATATCTCTCTGTGCCTGGGCAAAGCGGGTAACACTGTCCATCATGAGCATTACATTTTTTCCCTGGTCACGGAAATATTCTGCTATGGAAGTTGCAACGTATGCGGCCCTCACTTTTGAAATGGGGGTTTCATCTCCGGTTGCATAAACAATTACGGAACGCTTTAATCCTTCTTCGCCAAGGTCGTTTGAAATAAACTCCCCTACCTCACGTCCACGTTCCCCAATCAGGGCAATAACATTTATGTCTGCGGAAGTATTGCGGGCAATCATGGAAAGAAGGGTACTTTTTCCAATACCGCTTCCTGCAAAAATACCCACACGCTGTCCCTTTGCAAGAGTAATCAGGGCATCTATTGCACGAACTCCTGTGTTTATGCGTTCAGTTAAATCTGTTTTGGAAAGAGGGTCAGGTGCTTTTTGAATTGCGGGGTAAAAACTTTCTGCATGAATGTCGCGCTTACCGTCGCAGGCTTTCCCACGGGAGTTTATTATACGGCCCAAAAGTTCACGACCAACCGGCACTTCAAGAACATGACCGCTTGCCACAACCACGTTCCCTTCTTCAATGCCTTCTGTTCCTTCATAAGCCATAAGTTTTACGGTCTTACCGTTAAAACCTACAACTTCTGCATCAATAGAAGTGCCGTTGTTCAGCTGAATCTGACATAATTCTCCCACAACCGAGCGGGGACCATGACTTTCTATAAGGAGACCGCGCACTGCAGTAACAGAGCCCGTGTATTTTATTGTATCTGTACGTTCAACACTCTGAATGTATTTATCAAAAAAATGAGAATCCATGTACCCCACCCCCAAAAGAAACGCCTGTACTACAGGTCTGGATTCTTAACCTCAGATTTGTCCACTGTCTTAATCGGGGACATTTCAAGAATTTTAGACTCAAGTTCCCCAAGCTGGCTGGAAATGCGGGCATCAATTGCACCAAAGTCAGTTTCAACAATACAGCCGCCCTTTTCTACGGAACTGTCTTCGATTACAGAAACTTTTTCTATATTTTCCACACTGCGTATAAAATCTTTTGCATGCTCTGTGGTAAGGCGCACGTCTGCCAGGTTCACGCGGATAACAACTTCGCCACGGCCACGCACTTTTTTGAGGGCCTGCATAACATTTGCCATAACCACCTGCTTCTGACTTTCGCTCATGATTTTTACCACCTTGCGGGTCATAAGAAGAACCAGGTCAACAATCTGCTGTTCCGTTCCGTCAAGAATTTCCTGTCTCTTGTCCTGAACTGCAGTTATCATGGCACCAAGTCTTTCTACAAGACGGTCTGCTTCTGCCTTACCTTCTTTGTATCCTTCTTCGCGGCCTTTGGAAAAACCGTCTTTGTTGGAATTGGAAAAAATTTCCTGTTCTTCCCGGTGGGCTTCACTTACAATCTTGCTTGCTTCTGCCTGGGCCTGGGCAATAATTGATTCGGCTTCTTTTTTTGCATTAGTTTTGATTACTTCTGCCTGATCACTCTGATGTTTAACCTGTTCAAAAGCGGCACTTTCTGCATTCTTTAAAATCTTGTCTGCGGAAGCCTGGGCTTCGGAAAGCATGCGGGCTTTTTCAATCTCCCAGTTCTTTTTAAACTCATCTGCTTCCTTACGAAGATCATCTGCAGTAGGGCCAGTGTACTCAGGTTCCTCTTCTTCAACCTCTTCCACCTCCGGCGCAAATTCCTTGGTGAGTTTTAAAATGAGTTTATTGTCTTTATTTGTAATCTGATTTGGTCTGAATACACTCTGGGCCATTTATTTCTCCATAAAACTTTTAACGATCTGTCATTAAACGAACTCGTCGCCTTCACCACGGGCAATAACGATTTCACCGGAATCTTCAAGACGGCGGATAACAGACACAATCTTCTGCTGGCTTTCTTCCACGTCTTTCAAGCGGACAGGTCCCATGAACTCCATGTCTTCCTTAAGCATACTGGCGGCACGCTTTGACATGTTGCGGAAAATCTTGTCCTGCACTTCTGTATCAACAGACTTAAGGGCTTTTGCAAGTTCCTGCTGGTCAACTTCACGCAGCACTTTCTGAATGGCACGGTCGTCGAGCATAACAATGTCTTCGAACACGAACATTCGCTTTTTGATTTCCTCTGCAAGTTCCGGATCGTCTTCTTCGAGAGTTTCGATAATTGCTTTTTCAGAAGAACGGTCAACAAGGTTAAGGATTTCAACGATTGAGTCAACACCACCTGCGGCAGTGTAGTCTTCACTGGACAGGGTAGAAAGTTTCTTTTCAAGCACGCGTTCCACTTCACGCAGAACGTCAGGAGAAGTACGGTCCATGGTTGCAAGACGCTTAGAAACTTCCGGCTGAATTTCCGGCTGAAGGTTCTGCAAAATAGTTGCCGCTTTAAGAGGCTCCAGGTATGCAAGAATAAGTGCAATGGTCTGGGGGTACTCCTGCTGCACGAAGTTCAAAAGGTGGGCAGGGTCAGTACGACGGATAAAGTCAAAGGGGCGCACCTGCAGACTGGATGTAAGTCTGTTGATGATATCGATTGCCTTCTGACTACCCAGAGATTTTTCCAAAAGTTCACGCGCATAATCAATACCACCGGAAGTGATAAAGTTCTGCGCAGTCATCATCTCCTGGAATTCTTCCAGAACCTGATCCTTAAACTCTGCATCAATTGTTTCAAGACGGGCAATTTCAAAGGTAAGGGTTTCAACCTCATCTTCACGCAGATGCTTCATCACTTCGGAAGAAACATCGCTTCCCAAAGCCACAAGGAAGATAGCGGCTTTCTGACGGCCAGTAAGACTTTTGTAATCTTTTATGCCGCCCTTTTTGCTGTGTCCGCCACCGGCCTGTTTGATCGGCTGCTTGATGTTTGATCCGCCGGAGGATTTTGCTTCGTCTGACATATTCTATTCCTCCATGAGCCAGGTACGTATGAGCATTGCCACATCCTCCGGATGTTCCTTTGCCATTGCCACCGCATTTTCCTGAAGCTCGGCTCTTTTTCTTTCTTCCACAGACATGGTAACTTCCATGCCCTGTTCCTTTGCATCCCAGAGGGCCTGTTCTCTTTCTGCCTGCTGTTTTCTTAGCAGTTCCTCTTCGCGAAGTCTGCGTCTTCTTTCAATCTCGCGGCTGATAATACGGAAGATGATAAATGCAATCAGAACAACCGCTACACCAAGAAGACTGAAGAGAATTGTTTTTCTGGTCTGCTGTGCTTTTCTGTAAGCAAGGTCTTCTGCCTCAAACTCTTCTTTATGGTCAAAGGCAACGTTAATGACGGTAACGCTGTCACCGCGGTTTTTGTTGTAACCTACCGCATCCTGCACAAGTTTTGTTACCTGAGCAAGATCCCTCTCGCTTATGGGAGTGTAGGCTCTTTCAATACCGCCTGCTTCTGTAATCTTGTAGTTACCCTTATTGTCAAGAACTTTTGTCCAGACACCGTCAATGTTCACTGCAACCGTAACACGGTCAATCTGGGGGCTGGTTTCTTCTACAATATTTCTTTCGTTAAGTTCGTTGTTAACAGTCTCGCCCACTTCCGTGCTTTTACCGATCATGTTGCTCATGTCGCTCATCACAGGGGGATTCTGTCCTTCCACTCCGGCAGGTCCTTCGGGGTTAAAGCCTGTACCGGTGTATTCTTTTGTCACTTTCTGATGACTTCTCTCAAGGCTTGGTACCACCTGACTGTCATCAAAAGGAGTATCGGGGTTATCGGGAACAAGAGTCACACCAAAGAACTCTTTTGTAGTTGTGGTGCGCTTTGACATGTTCATGTCGATTTTCATGTTTGCAATGCGTACGCGCTTGTCTCCGTAAGTTGCCTTAAGGGAATTGAGCACTGCACTTGAATATTCACTTTCGTACTTGAGAATAAGTTTCTGCTGACGGTCAATGTTTGTAATGCGGTCTGTTTCTTCCATGCCCTCAAAGTCGTTTACCTGCTTGTTTGTTGCACCGTCTACAATAACAATGTTGCTGTCCTGAAGTCCTTCCACACTGGCAGTTACAAGGCGCTGGATTGCACGAATCTGGTTTTTATCAGAAAGAATGTCGCTTCCGGGTTTTGCAGTAACAATAACACTTGCGGTAACAGGATTCTGTGCGCTGGCAAAAAGTGCCTTCTCCGGCAGGGTAAGGATTACCTTGGCAGTCATAACTCCGTCAAGGTCGGAAATATGCTGGGCAACGGCAGATTCCATTGCACGCTTCCACTTTACTTCGTCATCAAAATCATTGCGGGTCCAGCTTGTGGTATCAAAAAGACTGTAGGGATCAAGTCCGCTTGGAGCAAAGCCTTCTGCAATAAGTTTACTTCTGTAACGGCGGGCAATAGTCTCGTTTTCTACAGAAATGCGTCCGTCACTGGAAACGTAAGTTTTTACATTATCCTGATCGAGTCTGTAGAGAATGGCATCCCGTTCGCTTTCGTTAAGAATAGGCGCACTGTAAAGATAGGCTGTAGTTGGTTTTGAAGAAACGACAGAAAGAATAACAATAGCGGCAATAATCACCACTACAATTCCAATGACAATTCCTTTCTGGACTATGGTCCACTTGGCCCACTTTTCTTTAATGGTTGCAAAAAATTTTTTAAACCATTCGTTCATCTTCCCCTCCCGTGAACGAATATTGTAAGGTCCACTGCGGCTTTCCCGAACCGACAATGCACCGAATGATACTTTGAATTATTGTAGCATACTATAGTAAATTTGGAAAGGGGTATTTTAGATTTTATGAAAGTTTTTTGCCTGCAGGAGAAGTAAACTACTTTAATTCATTCCCGTGAAGAGGCTGATAGACGGCTTTTCCAAGAAGACAGAGTTTTCCGTCTTTAAGGCTGACCTGACCCAGAATGCGTATGGGTTTTGTAGGATCAACCGGAGGATGGGGTTCCTGTGCAAAATAGACGGGCACTACTCCCTGAACAGAATCCCTGTTTTCATTTCCCACAAGATAGCCCACCAGAAGCTCACAGTACCAGGCACCGTTTGCAAAAGCCTCGGTATTAGAAACCCTGCCGCTCCAGGCTACATGACAGTCAAGGTAAAGTTCAGGTTCTTTTGCAACCTGCGCATAGTCATAATTGTCAGTTAAAGAATCAAAAGTCGGAACTTCCAGATAGCGCATGAGAAGAGATGCTTTCTGTTTAATGGAAAGGGAAGCATTGCTGTTTAAAAGACGGTTTATTTCCACCTGGGCCGCATTGTCCCTTCGGTCTTCCACATACTGCATGGCATTTTCATAACTTTTGGAAATGGCTTTTGAATCCAGAATGTAATGAACCACAGTAGCCGAAAGGTCGTCATTAGCAGCATTCTTTTTTTCATCCGAGCTTAATTCAAAAGCAGTGAGGTTTGCGCGGGGACCAACCCAGTCATGTTTTTTCTGAGGATGAAACTTTACAAAAGCAAAGGCAATCAGTGCAAGTAAAAGAGTTCCCAGAAATATATTTCTTATGAGGTCAGGATTTACTCCCAGCGGGGGGTAGAATTCCATTATCTTACCGGAGTCTACCCAGTTACGGATTGTAGTATCATCGCCGCCGTATTTTTTTATAAAATCCAGGGCTTTTTTTGCAACTTCGTTTGTGGGGTCAAAGGAACGGATGTCCAGATAATATTCCAGGGCACGGTCTGTTTCGCAGTAACGGAGAAAGATTGCAGCCTGTCCCAGAAGAAGCCGAGAGTCATTCATTCGGATTGAACGGGCTTTTTGAAAATAATTTCTTGCCGTTCCTATGTCTCCAACATAAAGACAGCAGGTTGCAAAAGTCACATAGTACTCAATATCCCCCTCGTAAATTTCATCACAGCCTTCAAGAATAGTAATTGCCTGTGAAAACTTGCGGCGCTTTAAAAGAATCTGTGCAATTTCAAGGGATGAACGTGCCATGTTTTTTTTAACCTCTTATTCTCTTACGGAAGCTGTTCCAGTTTAGCGAGAATCTCATCAAGTTCCCTGTTAAGGCGGTCAATTTCTTCAGAGGAAACGGAGCCGTCGTTTGAAAGGGAAGCAATTTTATCCAGCAGGGCCTGAATGTATTCGGGATCAAGCGTGGGGTCTGTTAAGAGAGGATTTTCGGTCTCTTTTGCAGGCTCCTTGTGTACTACTACAATTCCGTCGTCTTCTGCATTAGCATTTGTTTTTGAAGAAGGAAGCGGAGGCGGCAGTTTTGTTTCTGAATCTGAGTCTTTTTGTGGCGGAGGAACAACCGGAAGTGAATCAAAGTTGTTTTCAGAGAAGGTGGCTTTTCCCATTGCAGTGGCGCCCTTTCCTGACATTGGGCTTGTGTCAAAGCCGTCTTTTGCTCCTGGAATGACAGGCATATTCTCGTGGTAGGCAGTAGCAAGTGCGGCTTCCGGAACCTGAGCGGGAACCGGGGCAACCGTGGTTGTGGTAATTGCATCAGGAAGTTTTGCAGAAAGGGCAGTTTTTCCTGCGGCCAGTGAAGCAAGGAAATTCTTTCCTGCAGGTTCATTTCCGTCTGTTGCAACAGAAATATAGAAGGTAATGATATCTGACTTTAAGGGGTCAAGATAGGCAGTCTTCCAGTTAATG
>JAEEKM010000074.1 GCA_016282455.1 Treponema sp.
GTCAAAAGCATCCTGAGTAATATTGAAGATATCACCAGAATCTGCATAGCTTGCATGGCCTGTGTGGTAGTAACCGTTAAGGTCAAAGTATTTTCCCTGGTAAGAAGCATCTGCAGCATAAAAATCAAAGTATTTTTTATGGGCGTAAACACTGTCACCATAAGGAACCTTGTCGTAATAGCGCAGCCAGTGGTCGCGAAGACGGCCGTATGGTTCACCTGTAAATGCCTTGAATGTAGCAGAACCGCTTACGTTTTCAATCGGATGCATTTCTACGGCAAGTGTAGCTTCTGCCTGGAATGTAGGTTTGTTTTCTACTGCCTCAGCATACTTGTCGCCGTCTTTTTTATCAGGATTTTTGTAATCCGGATATTTCTCATCATAGTAGAAACCGTTTGGATAACGGAGAGAATCGTGCCAGTTTTTGTTGTTCTTAATGTCGCTTTCAAGGTAGTTCAGGAATACAGGAATTGTATACTGAGTAGAAACATCAAGTGATTTTACTCTGAATGCCTTGTTCTGAGTAATATCTTCACGAATTGAATCTGCGTTACCACGAGCAAGGTAGAGAGGCTCATCAAGATTCTTGAAGAAATCGTCGATTTCGGCATTTGTTGAATTATAGAAAGAATGTTTCCACAAGTCACAGAAGAAATAGTAAACTGCACGAGGTACGCGCTTGTTTACGCCGTTTACAGTTTCTGTGCTGATTGCACAAAGACCAAACCATTCCTCGTTCATGTTGTTCATGCCTTCTTTCCAGTCAAGTGAATAACCAGAGTTAGACCAGCTTGCGTTTGTGTTGTGGATGTCAATTTCCTTCCACTGGTATACTTTCCACCATTCATCAATCCATTCAAAAAGGAAGGCACCCAGAACATTCTGATGGCGTCCCTTTCCGTATGATTCCTGGTAAACTTCTTCCCACTGAGTTTTGTAGTACTGAAGCTGTGCCCACTGGTCTTCCTTCTGTGTGCGGGCATTAAATGCATCGGCACCACATTCTGTGAATACTGCAGGCTTGTCCAGTTTTGTCTGAACATCTTCATAGAAAGCATCGTAGAATTTCCATCCGCGGTAAACGTTTGAACCAAAAATATCAAGAGAAGGACAGAGTTCTGCAATCAAATCGATGTACTGAACATCACCGTTTACAATTCCAACCGGGTGGTCTGGGTCAACTTCGTGCATAACCTTCATGGCTTCTTCAAACATACTGTAAAGGTATTTTGCTTTTGCACGATGCTGTTCACCTACAGGAAGATTTTCAATTTCTGTGCTTGACCATTCAAGACCGTAGTTAGATTCGTTACCCAGCATGTAGAAAAGAAGACCGCGAACATTCTTGTATTTTTCTGCTGTGGCACGAGCCATTTCAACCAGAGTTTCACGGGTATCTTCGTTCTGGTAGTCTGTAGGGAAAGTCCACTTTCCTTTTACAGTTACACCGTAACGTCCCATAAGATTGTTAATAAGAGTGTAAATTCCGTATTTGTCGTAGATGTATTCAACCCATTTTGGAGGAACATCATCAAAGCTACGGATAACGTTTACACCCATTGCCTTGAGCATAGGCATATCTGTTTCCAGTGTGGCATAGATGAATTCATCATCCATCTTCCACAAACTGTAGTTATAGTCTTTTCCAACTGGTGTATTACTCCAGGTAATACCTTTTACTTCGACTTCTTTACCGTTGTCGAACATTCGCCAGCCTTTTGCATCCTTTTTTACTTCAACTTTTGCAAAAAGAGAAGTAAGTCCTAAAGAAGCAAATGCGGCTAACGCAATCAGCTTTTTTTTCATAATTTTTCCTCTTTTTTTTGCCTTTTTTATTTACTGATAAACACGAACATAATCGATTAAGAATTCAGCACCGCTTGATTCAAGGTTTCTTGCATCTGCTGTACCGCCAAGATTTCCTCCGATGGCAAGATTCAGGATGATGTGGAATTCCTGATCGTATGGCCAGTCAACCCATCCTTTACCTTCGTTGTAATAAGTTTTCTGTGCTACACCATCGTAATAAGCAGTTATTGATTCTGAATCCCACTTTACGGCAATTGAATGCCAGTCACTAGAAAGGTTATCAAAGGTTTTTCTGCCGATACTCTTTGGACTTGCAGCATAATGACCTTCTGCATGGAGGGAAGAGAAGACCTTACCCTGCCCCTGTGTAGAAGGAGCATTTTCCATAATGTCTATCTCGCCGCTCTTTGGCCAGTCACCGTATACACTATACTGAGGCATCATCCAGAATGCAGGCCATGCACCTTTTTTGTCTGTAATCTTCATACGGGCTTCAATAAAGCCGTACTTCCAGCTCTGCTTTGAGTTCATGCGGGCACTTTTCCATTCTCCACCTTCTTTATAGGCTTTGATTTTAAGCATTCCGTTTTCTACAACTGCAGTTCTGGCTTCGTTTTCGTTGCTGATGTAATTCTGTAATTCGTTGTTGCCCCAGCCGTTTTTACCTGTCTGGTACTTCCACTTAGAAGTGTCGGGAACTCCTGAATAATCAAATTCATCGCTCCATACAAGTTTCATACTTCCGCTGCCAAAATTTATTTCCTGAACTAATTCTGAATCTTTACCTACTGACACTGTTTCCGGATTTTCCTCTTCTGGTAAAAAACCGCAGGAGCCTGCAGAAAATGCCATTAAAGCAGAAAAAATAGCCATGTAAATAACTGCTCCCTGTTTTTTAGCTTTCATAACATATCTCCTGTGTGGGAAGGCCCGGTAAGAGCCCTCCCCTTTTATTTATCTTGCAAGTTTTGCCTTGTTTTTATTCATAAGTTCAGTCTGAGCTGCCTGGATTTTTGCATATCCCTTGTCATACTTGAACTTGTTGAAGTTGTTCAAAATCTTGTCGAACTCTGCTTCGCTTTCTGCACGGATAAGGTTAGAAAGTTCTTTACCCCATCTTCTCTGGATTTCCTGATAAATCAAATCTTCATCAGAACCTACAGGAAGTGTAAGTCCGTCATAAACTGCATAAGAGCGAACATATGGACGTGTCCAAAGCTGTGGCTGAGCAAGAGAAGGAGCGTATTCTACACCCCACTGTGCCTGCCATGCTGTATCCATAAGCATCCAGTATGTAAAGAGAACACCTACGTCTGTTTCCTGTTTGTTTTTGTCGTTTGAATCAAGATCTTTTACTTCCGGCTTAAGAACAGGAATACCGTCTACCATTGTGTAAGTTTCATCAGGAATACCAAAGTTTGTATCCATCTGACCTTCTTCACTGATAAGGTAAGTAAGGAAC
>JAEEKM010000075.1 GCA_016282455.1 Treponema sp.
ATTTGCAGTGTGAGTAAAATTAAACTTGTATTCTTCTACCGTAAAGCCAGCATCAGAAAACCTTTGTGCTCCTTTTTTTACCGCTTCTTTTACTTCATTTTCCACTTCAAAAATTCCAAAGTCACTTGTAAAGGCGATTTTTAATTCTTTAAGCGGTTCGCAGTATTCTTTTGAAAAGTCACAGGTTTTTGGAAGACTGTATGGGTCCTCTGCATTGTAAGCGCTCATGTAGTTTAAGAGAATGGCAGAATCTTTTACAGACTTTGTGAGTCCTCCGTTTACGCAGAGGGGGTGGGTTGCACTCCAGGCATCAGGACGCAGGACAGAGGGTATGCAGCCTACTCCGGCTTTAAATCCAAAGAGGTTACAGAAAGATGCAGGTATTCTGATTGAACCGCCGGCATCTCCTCCTTCTGCAATGGGAACGAGTCCTGCCGCCACTGCCGCCGCACTTCCACCGCTTGAACCTCCGGAATTATATTCTGTGTTAAAGGGGGTAGAAGTGGGGCCGAACATGAGGTTGTCTGTTGTTCCGCGAAACCCGTAGGCAGGAGCATTTGTTTTTCCAATTGCAATTCCACCTGCTTTTTCCATGGCAGTGCAAAAAACAGAATCTGTTTCATCAAAGGACACAAGACAGTTAACGCCGCCATGTGAACTCTGCCAGCCGCTTTTGTTCGGAAGAAAATCTTTTAGTGCAAAGGGAACACCCGCAAACTCTCCGCAGTACTGACCCTCTGCAAGTTTTTTTTCCAGCATTTTTGCATGAAGAAGTGCGTAGGCTGCCCTGACATCAACAAAGGCATTTACTTTACCGTTTAGTTTTTCAATCCGGTCAAGAAAATATTTTACAACTTCTGTAGGAGAAAGAATTTTATTATTTACAAGTTCGCCTATTTCCCAGGCAGAAAGATTTTCCAGCTTTTGATTTGTGTTCATTTTTTCCTCGAAGTAACTTTTACTTGTATTCAAAGCGGGCAGGGTCGTCGCTTAGTTCCATCTTCTTGCAGTAGTTAAAATAATCTTTTCCCACTCCCTCTTTCTGCCACTTGCGGCATTTGTGGTAAGCGATGGGAGAAAAAATAATTTCTGAAAAAAGTTCAATGAGGGCACCTATTAAAGCCATGCCGGTGATTGTAAAAAGACCATAAAACTTTGCAAAGAAAGAAAAGGCTAAGGCTGTAAAAATAAAGTTGTCCACAAACTGACCGATTATTGTGCTCACGTAAGAGCGGGTAATGAAAGCAAGTTTTCCGTCAGGGTTTTTTACAAAGAGTCTTCCAATCAGAACATTTACAGCGGCATTAACAATTCCGGAAAGTACGTAGGCAATGGTAGAAGAAATTAAAATCTGCCAGGGCTGAACTCCGTTTCCTTTAAAACCCAATAAAGTGTCAAAGGAAGAACTTGCACCGGGGAAGGGAAAGTCAGAGGGTATGGAAGCAATGATGCCCAGGAAAACTATTGCAATGGTGTTTATTACAGCCCCAAAAAGATTTAATTTGATTGCCGCTTTTCCGCCAAAAGTTTTTGTTACCATGTCCATGATTAAAAAAACTGCCCAGGACAAAAACACACCGCCGGTTATTGAGATAAAATAATTGTCTCCGATTTTTAATCCGCTCCAGACGATTTTGTTTGCGGCAAGATTCATGGTTACTGTTGTTACAACAAAGAGTGCAACAACTACGGCAGGCAGGGACCGGAGAAGCATCTTCCAGTCGTTTAAATCAAAGAGCCACTCGAAGGTGTCTTTGACCCATAAAATAAGTTTTTTCAATTTAATGCTCCTAGTTTTGTTTATAGACAGGATGGAATTTCGAACTGTCTTTGTTTTACACTGCTTTAGTATAATGAAAAAAAGATTACTTGTATATAACGGGCTTTTCCTGTTATTAATAAGTGTTAATCTAAATGCGAAAAACATGTTATATAGAAAAATTGGCACTGCACTCCGTTACGTGCCTGTTTTCCTTATCAATGTTTGTATTTAGGTTTTGTGGATGACAAGCGTAGTTAACCACTAAGTGATGTAAAAAAATATAAAAAGTACGCTGAAACGGAGCAGAGGTTCCGCTGCGAAAAAAATTCTGCACAAGTGAGCAACGCGAACGCGGAAGCCTTTTTTCGCAGTGGGTTCTCTGCGGGAGTGTAAGCGTACTTTCGATTTTGATTAACACTTACTAAATTGTGTTTAAAATAATACTTGTTATCCACACATAACGGACTTTCCTTGACAAATTGTTATACCTCTGCGACAATATATAGAATAAAGTTTAAGTGTGTTAAGTTTAAATAATACCTGAACAAAAGGAGAAATTTATGACTCATCGCGTGTTTTGCCTGGCTGCCTTACTGTGTGTTTTTACATTAAGCGGCTGTGCAGAAATGAATTCAAAGCAATCATCAGGTCCCCTTCCGGAGAAAAAAGTTTCCGGTCCTGTTTTAAATGTTTCGCTTGATACTGCAATCGACACTCTGGATCAGCAGACGGCAGTTTTTGCAACTTCCTTTGAGCTCATTGGAAATATGATTGACGGTCTTATGCAGATGGCAGATGACGGTTCTGTAAAAAATGCAGTCTGTAAAGAAATGACAGTTTCAAAAGACGGTCTTCATTACACCTTCAAGCTTCGTGATGATGTCTACTGGTCTAACGGCGACAAAGTAACTGCCCACGATTTTGTTTACGGCTGGCAGCGTGCAATTGACCCCGCTACCGGTTCTGAATATGCCTTTATGATAAGCGACATTGCCCAGGTTAAAAATGCAACTGCAATTCAGGCAGGACAGATGGATCCGAACCAGCTTGGAGTTCGTGCAAGGGATGACTACACTTTTGAAGTAGAACTTCAGGTTCCCGTTTCATATTTTGAACAACTGCTTTACTTCTGTACCTTCTATCCGGCAAACAAAGCCTTTGTGGAAAAATGCGGAGACAAGTATGCAACAAGCCCCGAGACCTGTCTTTCAAACGGAGCCTTTATTCTTACCGAATACAAACCCGGAGCAACTTCCATTTCCTACATAAAAAATACCGCTTACTATGATGCTTCAAAAATAAAACTTGGCGGCATTCATTATGAAGTGCTAAGCAGTAGTGAAGAAGCATTAAAAAAATATCAGAGCGGACAGCTTGACTTTGTTGAACTCTCAGGTGATGCCGTTGTTAAAATGGAAAACTCTCCGGAGTTCCGTCCTGTAGACTCAGGCTTCCTTTACTACATTACCTTTAATTTTGATGACCCCGTTTTTGCAAACAAAAATCTTCGCAGGGCTTTTTCTTACGCAGTAGACCGTGAAAGGGTTGCCCGTGAAATGGCAGATGGTTCTGCCGCCGCATACGCCGCAATTCCAAGAGGTTTTGCTTTCTCACAGGATGGAAAAGATTTTACCCCGGCAGGAGTAGTTTACCCTGACCTTTGTTCCTATAATCCTCAGCTTGCCCGCCAGTATTATAATGAAGCCCTTAAGGAACTTGGACGCAGAACTTTTAATCTTGAACTTCTTACTGCAGACGGAGAGACACAGGTTATAGCTTCAAGGTCAATTAAAAATCAGATAGAAGCACTTCTTCCCGGAATAAACATTTCAATTAAAGCGGTTCCCAAAACAGAGAGACGTAAACTCATGAGTGCAGGAAAGTTCCAGTTCGGTCTTAACAACTGGGGCCCTGACTATGCTGACCCCATGACTTATCTTGCAATGTGGGTAACAGGAAATGACAACAATCAGGGAAATTATTTTAACCCAACCTACAATGCAATTATTGCAAGCTGTACTGACGGAGATCTCTGTACAAAGATTCCTGAACGCTGGGCTGCAATGAAAACTGCAGAACGCATTATCATGGAAGATGCCGTAATCATGCCGGTTTACCAAAAGTGCAATGCAAACCTTATCAAGAGCAATGTAAAGGGCGTGGCTTTCCATGCAGTTGCAATCAACCGTATTTACAAGAATACAACAAAATAACTTCCTGAAGGAGTTTTAGTTATGGAAGAAAATAAAAAGAAATACGAGCACATTGCCGTTCAGTTTTCAATAAATATACTTTTCATTCTGATTATTTCCTTTGTTCTTCAGAATGTTTTTATCGTTAGGAGCGTAAAGTCTTCTTCTAAAACAGACTATTCTGATTTTAGTGAAAAAGTGATTGCAGAAGATGCAGGAAAAATCGAAAACTG
Organism: Treponema sp.; assembly: GCA_016282455.1. Lineage (GTDB taxonomy): Bacteria > Spirochaetota > Spirochaetia > Treponematales > Treponemataceae > Treponema_D. The sequence goes on from JAEEKM010000075.1 coordinate 4,188, forward strand.
GAATGAAGTTTTAGTAAACGACCTGCGCATTTATTCTGATAATGATGTTACCAAAGCCGGTAATGCAGACAGGATTATTTCATGGCTGCTTTCTCACGAGAAGATCAGGAATCCTCTCTTTAACTATGTAATGTTCTGTACGCCGGATGGAGTGGGACACACAAGTGACGGAAAAACAATAACTGTCATTTCAAAACCCTTTTTCCGTTCCATTATGAATGATAAAAAAGAAACTTTTGTTTCCAACATTGACTTCCAGCTGGATGGTTCTGTCTGCTATTACATTGCCCGTCCTGCCTACGATGCGTCAGGTAAACTGATTGGAGTTTTTGCAGGGGCCGTTAAGCTTGACGAAATTGACAAAATGATTGGTGAACTTTCCATGGGTAAAGACGGAAAGGCAATTCTTGTCGGTTCAAACGGAGTGCTTATTTCTCATATCCGCGGAAACAGCAAGTACATGGACTTGAGTTACAGCGATAAGGCCGGTTACAAGGGGCTTGATAAAATTGCAGAAATGGCCTGTGCCGGAAAACAGGGAGAAGGCTATTACATTGACCCTAACGGAGTGAGAACCTTTGCTTCCTACACGCCTGTAAAAGGAACTCCCTGGTCTGCAATTCTTACAATTCCTCAGGCACAGATTGATTCTGCCGGAGACAGACTCAGAACAGTTATTATCATCATCAGTATTATTGTGGGAATTATTGTTTCTACCGCATGTTCTGTCATGCTGGTTATGGCAGTGCGGCCCCTTAAAGTGGTGCAGGAATCCATACACAATATTGCTTCCGGAGAGGCAGACCTTACCCAGCAGATTATTGTTAAGAGCAAGAATGAAATCGGTGCTTTGGGCGACGGCTTTAACGCCTTTATGGGAAAACTTCGCCTTATCATCAGCGGAGTAAAAGATTCCAAGGAAATGCTGGGAGATGTAAACGTTGGTCTTCAGAAGAAAATTGAAGAGAACGGAACTTCCATTGAAGCAATTATCGGTGACCTTAGTGAAATTGATTCTCAGGTACAGAATCAGGCTTCCAGTGTTACAGAAACTGCCAGTGCCGTAGAAGAAATTTCCCAGAACATAGAATCTCTTGAAAGGATGATTGAAACTCAGTCAAGCGGTGTGGTAGAAGCAAGTGCCGCCGTAGAAGAGATGATTGGAAACATCAGCAGCGTAAATAATTCTGTCGGTCACATGGCTCAGTCTTTTGATGATCTGGCCCGCAATGCAGAAGAAGGTATTAACCGCCAGAATGATGTGGACGAAAGGATTAAAAAGATTGAAGAGCAGTCAAAGGCACTTCAGGATGCAAACAAAACAATCAGTGAAATTGCAGAACAGACAAACCTTCTTGCCATGAATGCGGCTATTGAAGCGGCACATGCAGGTGAAGCCGGTAAGGGCTTTAGTGTTGTTGCAGACGAAATCAGAAAACTTTCTGAAACTTCCAGTGCCCAGTCAAAAACAATCCGTGAAGAACTTAACAATATTGAGTCTTCCATTAACGATGTTGTTAATGCATCAAAAGCTTCGAGTGAATCCTTTGTTGCAGTTAACAAATCCATTACTTCTACCCAGCAGCTGGTTCTGCAGATTAAAGCCGCTATGGAAGAACAGCAGGAAGGTTCAAAGCAGATTGGTGATGCCCTTAAACTTATGAACGACAACACCAGTGAAGTTCGCGCTGCCTCACACGAAATGGCAGAAGGAAACAAATCCATTCTGCAGGAAGTGGATCAGCTCCGTGAAACTACCGGAATCATCCGCAGCAGTATGGATAAAATTTCTGAGAGCGCAGGAAACATTCGCAGTTCAAGTAATGCACTTACAGAAATTGCAAACAGCGTAGAGTCTGCAGTTGGTCAGATTGGTGACCAGATAGATCTCTTTACGGTTTAATTATAAAGACTGGGGGTTTTAAACCTCCAGTTTTGCAGAGAACTGAATGCTTCTTTCTGTTTCCATGCCGTCAAATTTTATGATGTAGCAGGAGGCTTCATTGTTAACAAGAGTAATTGTGCCCTTCCCGAAAACGGGATGGGTAACTCTTGTTCCAGGAGCAAGTAAAGTTTTCATGGCGGCAAGGCGGGCTTCGTCATAAGTAATAACTTTTTGTGCCTGTTCTATAAGACCTTCATCCAGTTTTTTTTCAAGCCTGAGATTTTTTAATTCTGCATCAAAAATAAAACGGCTGGGATATTTAAAAATCCCGTCATTTGCTTTTCCTTCTGAATCACTTAAGAAAAGTTTTTTCTTTGCACGGGTCATTGCAACGTAGGCAATGCGGCGTTCTTCTTCCATGTCTTCCGGAGTGTTTACTTTGCGGCTGGGGAATACTCCTTCGTTCATACCGCAGAGGAATACGTAGGGAAACTCCATGCCTTTAGCGGCGTGAATTGTAAGCAGCTTAACACAGTCTTTTTTGTCATCCCTGTCAAGGTCTGTAAAAAGAGCCACGTGGTTAAGAAAATCTTCCAGACTGGCATCATCATCAAGACCTGCTTCGTTAACGGCCCGCTTAAATTCTGCAACATTATCAAGCCTGTCCTGATCTGCTTCAAGACGTAAAAATGCTTCGTAGCCGGTGCGGTCAAGCAGTGCCTGAAGAAGGTCTCCCAGACTTGCCTGTTTGTGTAAGAGAGGTGCCTTGCTCTCCGGGTGGGGAAGCATGTCCCTTACGCTTTCTATTGCCTCAATGTATGCCTCTGCCTGTGTGCCCTTAAAGACAGGAGATTTTTCTGCAAGAAGGGCTTTTAGTGCCTGGTAGCCGCCACAGTTGTGTTCTTCTGCATAAGTTTTTATAGCAGCAATTTTCTGTTTTCCGATTTTACGCGAAGGAGTATTTACCGTTCTGTAAAAGGCAACGTCGTCCTGTGCGGTAAGCATGCGGAGGTAACAGACTAAGTCTTTTATTTCACGCCTGCCGTAAAACTCAGTTCCTGCCAGTATGCGGTAGGGAATATTGTTGCTGATAAGGGCTTCTTCCAGAGAACGGCTTAAATAATGAGCCCTGTAAAGAATTGCAATGTCCCGGTAAGGAACTTCCTTTGAAAGTTTTTTTATTTTTTTGCAAATCCATGCCGCTTCTTCGCTTTCGCCAGGAGCATGATAGTAAAGGGGTTTCTCATCTTCTCCAGCAGTTGCAAGAAGTGCCTTTGGGTATCGTACAGTGTTTTTGCTTATGAGGCTGTTACTTGCCGCAAGAATCTGTGGGGAACTGCGGTAGTTTTTTGCGAGTACAATTGTTTTTGCATCTGGAAATTTTTTGTCAAAGTCAAGAATGAGCTTTACATGACTTCCCCGCCATGAATAAATTGTCTGGTCTGAGTCTCCCACAATAAAAAGGTTTTTGTGTTTTGCAGAAAGCAGTTCTGCAATGCGGTATTGTTTTGCGCTTACGTCCTGAAACTCATCTACCATTACATATTCCATTTTCTTCTGCCACTTTTCCAGAATGTGGGGAAAGTTTTCAAGAATAAATGTGGTAAAGTTTATGAGGTCATTAAAGTCTATTCCAAAACATTTTTTCTGTTCATAAATGAAGCGGAGGAATATTTCCTGATTCTGGTCCAGGGGTTTTTCCGGATTGGTAAATTTTTCTTTGAGTTCTTCATTGTTCAGTTTGTAAAAATAATTTATGTAGGTGTCTGCCTGTAATTTTTTTCCTTCCAGAACTTCGTCAATTTTGCGCTGGACTGTAGTTTCTTTTAAGGTAAGGTGCATGTCAGAAAAAATACGCAGCATTATTTCGCGCCAGTCTTCCTTGTCCAGTATGATAAAATTTTTTGGAAAATTAAGGGCATTGATTTCTTCGTGTAAAAAAAGAGTGCAGAAGGCATGAAAAGTACAGATGTAACCTAAGTCCATGTCTCCCAGCATTGCCCTTACACGGGATTTCATTTCGTTAGCGGCCCTGTTTGTAAAAGTTACACAGAGAATGTTCTGAGGGCTTATTCCAACATCCCTCACAAGATAGCAGTAGCGGCTGGTAAGGGCTCGTGTTTTTCCTGTTCCCGCTCCCGCAAGTACGCGAATGTAACCTTCTGTAGTTTTTACTGCCTGGGTCTGTTCTTCGTTTAAGCGGGAAAGATAATCTGACTGTTTGCTGTTTTCTCCCATGTCTATAAATATAGCACAAAGTGAAGCGTGTGAGTTTAAAAACTTGCTTTTTGAAAAAAAGTGACCTATACTTTAAAGACATATTGCATCCGGGGGTTGTATGAAAGTCATTAAAAACATACTTTGTGCGGCAGGAATTATTATAGGTGCGGCTCTTGTATTATTTCTTCTGCTGGTTGCATTTCTTTCAATCAGGGAATATAGGCCTGGAGAAATTGAAAAATCAAAAGTATCCGGAGGAATGAACCTCACAAAGCCCAAAGAAGGGGATGACATAAGCATTTTGCTGTGGAATATAGGCTACTGCGACCTGGGGAACAATGCAGATTTTTTCATGTCTTATGGTAAAAACATACGCTCAAGCAGTAAAGCCCGTGCAAAGGAAAATCTTTCTGAAATAATCAAATTCCTTAAAAGTGAAAACCCTGACGTAATCATGCTTCAGGAAATTGATTTGAACTCTACGCGTAGTTACCACATAAACCAGATGGAGACTGTAGGAAAGTCTATTCCTGAAAAAGCAAAAAGTTTTGCCTACAATTTTAATGTAGATTTTATTCCATACCCCATGCCTCCGATTGGAAAGGTAAGGTCTGGTCTTGCAACTTATGTTCCCTACCAGGTGACTGATGCTTACAGACAGGCATTACCTGTTCCCTTTAAGTGGCCCATACGTCTTGCAAACCTGAAACGCTGTATGCTTGTAAACCGTATTCCGATTGAAGGAAGTGACAGGGAACTTGTTCTGATTAACCTGCATCTGGAAGCCTTTGACAATGGTGAAGGAAAAATTGCCCAGACAAAAAAACTTCAGTCTGTTCTTGAAGCGGAATATGAAAAGGGAAATTATGTTATTGCAGGCGGAGACTATAATCAGGTTTTCTCAAATACAGATGCCTCTATGTACACAAAAAAAGAAAACTGCTGGCAGCCGGGTGCACTTGATATAAATGACTTTAGTGACCACTGGCAGTTCAGGCAGGACAATACCTATCCTACCTGCCGTTCAACAAATACCGTCTATGTTGGCGAAGAAAGAAACAAAATTCAGTATTACATGCTGGATGGTTTTATTGTTTCAGACAACATTACCATTAAGTCAGTTGAAACACAAAATCTTGATTTTGTAAATTCCGATCACAATCCCGTGATTATGAGATTAACCCTCAATTAAAGGAGTGTTTATGGAAAAAAAGAGAAGTGTCTTAAAAACCGTTCTCTGTGTGGCAGGCTGTGTACTTGCGGCCCTTATTGCATTTGCCGTTCTTGGACTCTGCTATCTTACAATCCGGGAATTCCGCCCCAAAGACAAAATGGGTGTTCCGGGAGTTTTCCCGTTAGAGTCTTCAGTAAGTGAAGTAAGTCTTGAAAAAGGAAAAGACCTCAGGCTGGTTACATGGAATATAGGTTACGGTGCACTTGGCAGTAAGGCTGATTTTTTCCTTGACGGAGGAAGCAGTGTAATTACTGCCACAAAAAAAGAAGTGGAATGGAATATGGAAAATATTGCCGCTTCACTTAAAGACCTTAACCCGGACATTTTCTTTTTGCAGGAAATTGATTCAGATTCCACACGAAGCCACAAGGTAGATGAACAGCTGGTAATGAGAGAGGCATTCCCCTCCTATTACAGTTCCTTTGCGGCAAATTACAAGGTGGATTTTATTCCATACCCCATGCCTCCTTTGGGAAAAGTGAATGCAGGTATTATGACCCTTTCCCGCTATGGCCTTTCCAGCGGAGAACGCATACAGCTCCCATGTCCTTTTAAGTGGCCTGTAAAAACCATAAACCTAAAGAGATGTCTCCTTGTAAATAGAATACCTGTTTCCGGGACTAACAGTGCACTTGTTCTTGTGAACCTTCATCTTGAAGCCTATGATTCTGGCGAAGGAAAAATTGCCCAGACAAAAATGCTTAAGGATTTTCTTGAAGCAGAAGTGAGCAAGGGAAACTATGTGATTGCAGGCGGAGATTTTAATCAGACTTTCTCGGGAACAAAAGTTCCATTTGTACTTGATGGAATGTGGAAACCCGGTTTGATTGAGGAGTCAGAATTTTCAACAGATCTGGCTTTTGTAATGGACAGTGATGTACCCAGCTGCCGTTCACTGGACAAAGCCTACGCCGGTCAGTCCAGGGAGGATTTTCAGTTTTACAATCTGGACGGCTTTATTATTTCAAAAAACATTACAATCAAGTCTGCGGGAATTCATGACTATGATTTTACGTGGACAGACCACAACCCGCTTGTTGTTGATCTTGTGCTGAATTAGTCTTCAGACTGATTTTCTGTAAACCCTGCGAGAACCTTGTAGAGGAGGACGTAAAGTTTTTTTGCGTCTGCCTCAGACAGGTTCACGCACTGGGACATGGCGGCTGGAATTTTTAATGCAATTTCCTTCAGCTTTTCTCCCTGTGCAGTAATTTTTATAAGTACATTCCTTTCGTCCTTTTCCATGCGGGTTCTTGTAATGTAACCCTTCTGTTCAAGTTTTTTCAGCAGGGGAGTGAGGGTTCCGGAATCAAGGAAGAGGAATTTTCCCAGTTCCTTAACATTCATTTCCTTTTTATCCCAAAGCACCATCATGGTAATGTACTGGGTGTAGGTTAAATCAAGTTCGTCGAGAAAAGGCTTATAGCGTTTAATGATTTCTTTTGAAGCGGCATAAAGCGGAAAACATATCTGATTTTCAAGCTTAAGACAGTCGTATTTTGTCTGTTCCATTTATTCAGGCTCCTTACACCTTATTATTTAATTGCACACTATTAAATTGTAGTATATAGAACTCTGTTTGTCAAGGGTGAATTTTCTAAAAAAGTCTTGCCTTTACGAGAAAAGTGCAAGGTGGTATAATCTACTCATGAAAAAAATACTTACTCTGGCATTTGTTTTATCAGCAGCTTTTTCATTTTCTGCCTGCAGGTTAACAATGGCTGTGGTTGATATTGCTTCCAGTATGCCTTCTCCTGTAACAGTAAGTGTAATCGGGGGCAGCGTGCAAATTATAAGTGCGGGAAATTCAGACACAAAAGTTTCTTCTTCTGAAGCAATGCTTGTTATGCCGGAACAAAGTCTGGCCCTTAATACAAAGAAAAATATTCAGGACAATGCAGAAAATGCTTTCATCTATTCGCATGATAAATCTTCAAGTCAGGTTTGTTCAGCCGGTGAAGTGTACACTTATGATTTGAACAGGGGTGCATCCGTTACCCTTATGGTTCGTGCCCTGAATGAAGATGCACTTGTAGAAGTGAGTGGTCCTGGCAAAGAAGTGCAGCGTGTAGAGATTTTACAAAGCGACATAATCGGTAAATCATTTTACTTTTCCAGACGGAATAAATAAGGGGAATAATTCTTGCTTTCCCTGAATCATGTTTCCTATAGTTTTCCCCAGTCTCATGAAAATGCTTTAGAGGATATTTCCTTTTCGGTTAAAGCAGGGGAGTATATTGCCCTTGTGGGAACAAACGGTTCTGGAAAAACAACCCTGTCCCGTCTTCTTGCGGGTTTTATTAAGCCTGACTCCGGTAGTCTCTGCATGGACGCTGACGTTCTTCCCGGAATTGTTTTTCAGCAGCCCAAGGAACAGATTGTAGCAGGAGTTGTGGAAAGGGATACTGCCTTTGGACCGCAAAACCTTTCTCTTCCAAAATCAGAAATTGAACTCCGCACCATTGAATGTCTTTCGGTAGTGGGCATGGCAGACAGGGCTTCTTCCAGAACTTTTGAACTTTCTCTGGGACAGACGCAGCGCCTTGCCTTTAGCGGAATACTCGCTCTTTTTCCAGACCTTCTTATTCTTGACGAAGTAACTGCAATGCTTGACCCCAGGGCACGCAAAGAACTGGTGGAATTTATTGACCAGTGGAATACAAGGGGCCACACAATAATTCACGTTACTCATGATGAAGATGAAGTGCTTCGGGCGCATAGAGTTCTTGTAATGGACATGGGAAAACTTGTCTTTGACGGAAGCAGCAGAGACTTTAAAAAAGATACGGGTTTGTTTGAAAATGTTTTTCCTTCACTGGAGATTGCAAAAAATAAAAATCAGGAAACTGAAAATAATGAAACAGTAAAAGAAACTGCCCTTTGTGCAGAAGGACTTTCTTTTTCTTACCCTGACCGGGAAATTTTTTCTGACTTGAATTTTACTCTTGAAAAAGGAAGTCTTGTTGCCCTTACAGGACCGAGTGGCTGTGGAAAATCTACTTTACTGGAATGTCTTGCGGGGCTCCATGATGACATGAAAGGAAATGTTTTTTCAAAAACACGACCCGTACTTTCGCTTCAGGAAAGTGATGCTGCCCTGTTTGCTTCCTGTGCCGCAGATGACGTTGCCTTTGGGCCGGAAAACCAGGGACTAAAGGGAAAGGCATTACTCTCCCGTGTAAAAGAGAGCATGAAACTTGTGCAGCTTCCATTTAACGATTTTGCTGACAGAAATACATTCGGTCTCTCTGGCGGAGAAAAAAGAAAACTTTCTCTTGCAGGAATAATTGCCCTGGAAAGTGATGTCTATCTTTTTGATGAACCTACCTCTGCACTGGATGCCGCTTCCAGAAATGCAGTTTTGTCCACTCTCCGTTCCCTTGCAGATTCTGGAAAAACGGTTTTCTTCAGTACCCACCGCATGGAAGAAGCAGAAATTGCAGACAGGGAAATTAAATGGGAGTCTTTAATTCACCACGAAAATACCAGTGAAGAAATTGCTGAGCAGTCTGAGAAAAAAAGTGAAGAATTAAAAGAACAAAAGCCTTTTGAAAATGCCGCTATGATCCGTAAACTTGCAGCAGTGTCTGCTTCCTTAATGGCACCTGCAAAAGTTCCTGCTAGTCCTGTGAGTATTCTGCCCCCTCTTGCAAAGTGGCTGCTTTTTCTTGCCATTGCCATTGCATCTTCTGTGGTTCAGGAAATCTGGCTCTGCGGACTAATGTTTGCCGTGAGTGTGCTTTATGTTCTTCTTGCCCGCTATCCCCTTAAAAAACCCCTCTATGCCCTTTGGAAACTGCTGCCCTGGATTTTAGTTTTTGCCCTTCTGGGAATAGTTCTTCTGCCGCTTTCTGAAGGCGACCGCATTTTATGGAGCTGGAAAATATTTGCCCTTACGGACACAAAAATATTTCTTCTTGCCCGTGCATTTCTTCGTGCCGCTTCACTTATTTTTTCCATGGGAACTTTTCTTTTTACAACGGGGGAACGTGAAATTATGGACGGCATTTCCATGCTGCTTTATCCCCTTTCCCTTGTAAAAATTCCCGTGCGCTATGCCGTGCTTGTAGTTGGAATCATCTTCAGGTTCCTGCCCCTGCTCCTTGACGAAATGTGCGGCATTGTAAAAACACAAATGGTCCGCGGTTCTTTTGGAAAGGCAAAGGGACTTTCAAAAATAAAAAAACTCCTGCCGCTTTTTGTACCTCTCATGCTGCAAACCTTCCGCAAGGCAGAACAGCTGTCTGACGCATTAACGGCCAGGTATTTTAAGTGAGAAGCTTTCTTCTCCGAAAAATTATTCAAATTTCTTCATTTTCTTGTATAAATATCCATGAAATTTATTTACAAAGAGAATAAAATTTTCTATAATTCCTTAGTTACTGTTGAAAGATACAGAACTAGGGGTTAATTATGGATTTCAAAATTACCAATGACTATTGCAAGCGCGTATGGGATGATGTAAGCCAGCGCTATGCAGACCAGGGGCACTTCCTGCAGGCTGTAGGTCTTGTGCTTGAGACAATTTCTCCCGTAGTGGCCAAGATGCCTGAGCTGGAGAAGTATGCAGTTCTGGAGCGTCTCGTTGAGCCAGAGCGTGTGATTATGTTCCGTGTACCTTGGACAGACGACAAGGGTAAGCCACATGTAAACCGTGGTTTCCGCGTTCAGTTCAACAGTGCAATCGGCCCCTACAAAGGTGGTCTTCGCTTTAGCCCCGAGGTAGGTCTTGATGTTCTCAAGTTCCTGGGCTTTGAGCAGATTCTTAAGAACAGTCTTACAACACTCCCCATGGGTGGCGGTAAGGGGGGGTCTGATTTTGACCCACACGGAAAGAGTGATGCAGAAGTTATGCGTTTCTGCCAGAGCTTTATGACAGAGCTCCAGAGACACATTGGTGCTGATACAGATGTTCCTGCCGGTGACAAGGGTGTTGGTGGACGCGAAGTTGCCTGGATGTTCGGTCAGTACAAGAGACTCCGCAACGAGTACACTGGTGTTCTTACCGGTAAAGGTCTTGAGTTCGGTGGTTCACTTGTACGCCCTGAGGCTACAGGTTATGGTCTTATCTACTTTGCTGACTGCATGATGAAGCAGGTAGGAGACACTCTCGAAGGAAAGACTGCTATTGTTTCTGGTGACGGAAACGTTGCTCAGTTTGCTACAGAAAAGCTTATTCAGCTTGGTGCAAAAGTTCTTACTCTTTCTGACTCAACAGGATACATCTACGACGAAGAAGGAATTGACCAGAAGAAACTTGAGTACGTTAAGAAGTTCCGCGCAAAGAAGGAAAAGATTGACGCTTACGTTAAGAAATATCCAAAGGCAAAGTTCTACAAGGGACAGAAGCCATGGGGTGTTAAGGCTGACCTGGCATTCCCCTGCGCAACTCAGGATGAAATCTATCTTGAAGATGCAAAGAAACTTGTTGAAAACAAAGTAAAGCTTGTTGCCGAAGGTGCTAACATGCCAACTCGTGCAGAGGCTATTGAATTCCTCCAGAAGAAGGGTGTAAAGTTCGCTCCTGGAAAGGCTTCAAATGCCGGTGGTGTTGCAGTTAGTGGTCTTGAAATGAGCCAGAACTCAGAGCGCCTCTCATGGAGCTTTGAGGAAGTAGATGCAAAACTCAAGGACATCATGACCAACATCCACAAGAATGCATGGGACACTGCAAAGAAGTATGCCACAGAAGGTGACTACGTAGCCGGTGCCAACATCGCAGGCTTCGTTAAGGTAGCCAAAGCAATGGTTGCTCAGGGCTTGGTATAATTGTTAGACCAGGTAACCGCGAGAATTCGCAACAGCGGATTCTCGTTAAGCAAGCGCAGCTTGCGACTTGCTCAGGGATTGGTGTAATAGTTAACTAAAACAACTGCGAGAATACGCGACAGCGGATGACCTCTTTTGAGGTTGTCCGCTTTTTTTTACATTTCTTCTACTTCAAGCATTCCGGGAACAGAGAAGTCCTGTATTTCTCCGCTGCGGGCAAAGTCAGCCCAGATTTTGCGCATTGGGATTCCCCTGCTGTAAATTTCACCGGAGGTAAGTTTCATTGCAGCCGGCCAGCCCTCTGCTTTACCTGCGCCGAAGAGTGGAAGAATGTCCAGTGTGTGAGCGGCCCCTACAAAAGATTTATTTTCTGTCCAGGTAAATTTGTAGTGATAGGTTTTTCCGCCATAAGAGGCATAATTTTCTGCAAACTTTTTAGATGGATTGATGAATATTTTACTGCTGATTTTTTTGATGATAAGTTCAACAATCCATCTTGTTAAAAAGAAAGAGTCCATTGCAACAAGCAGTTTGTTTTCGCCGATGTAGGCTGCAACTTCGCGGGTGGCAGAACCAATCATTATGTCGTGGGTTGCGGCAATTTCTTTAAGCCTGCTTTCAATCTGGGTTTCCGGTGGTAAGGGGTCAAGACCAAAGTGAGGGGCAAATATCAGGTACTTTGCATCCCCTTTTTCTGTTACATGACTTACGATTGATTTTTGTGCTTCAAGAATTTCTTCTCTTCCTGCATCAAGGGGAAGAAGATTAAGTTCATCGAGCATTTTCTTTTCCATGTTCTGCCGGTTAACATAAGTACCTATGGGTGTACTCTGAAGGATTGCCCGCCTGTAAAGGTTTTCTGTACCGTAAGAAAGCATTACGCACCTTACTGCATCTGCTCCTGCCGACTGACCGAAAATCGTAACGTTTTCTTTGTCACCACCAAAGGCTTCTATATTTTCATTCACCCACTTTAAAGCAAGGATGATGTCCTTTAAACCAAGGTTTGCGAAATTTCCGTCAGCATCTTTCACAAAACCAAGAACTCCCAGCCTGTAATTTATTCCCACCAGAATAATGTTCTGTTCCTTTACAAGAGGTTCCCTGTCGTAGCTGGGGGCATCACAGCCACCGTTTCTGTAAGCACCGCCATGAATCCACACCATTACAGGAAGACGTGAGTTCTTGTCTGCATCCTTGGGCATTGTGATGGAAAGATACTGGCAGTTTTCTTCCTGGGGAAAATCTTCGTAGCGGGTTCCCATCATAAAACCTTCTGCTGCAGAAGGAAGCTGGAATGCAAAAGGTGAATCCGCAGTACATTCATGAATCCCGGGAGAATAAACAAAAGGTTCAGCTTCTCCATAGCGGGTACTTGTTGCATAACGGATTCCTTTAACGTGAGAACAGCTTTCTGTTTCATAGCCTGAAAAAGTTCCTGCCTGGCATTCCCACTGTGTTTTTGCATAACTGGCAGTAGCCAGAAAAATGAAGAGTATAGAAAAAAAGATCCTGTTTGTTTTCATGCGCTTTTCCTTTTTTAAACTATACTTCAGTTTTTCAGGCTTTACAAGTTTATTTACCGCTAAAAAAATCCACTTCTGGTATTTTCCAGGGGTCTTTGGAAATTGCAGGACTGCCGCGGAATTTTTTCCAGCCAAGGTAAAGTTCACGGGGAGAGAAGAGGGCAATCTGCTCGTTTGTTTCGGGGTCTGTGGTAAGGGTTTCGTTACAGACTTTGACGATGGAATCTTCAATGCTGCGCGGGTTGTCATTGCTGTAAAGAAGAATTCTGTTGCGGATTTCTTCTGAAAGAACTGCCGGTAAAAATTCTCTTAACATGCCGCTGCTTTCAAGCCAGTTTTCGTAAAAGTTATCAAGCACAAAATCCCTGAGCTGTTCGTGAGTGTAATCTTTTATTTCAAAAATTTTAAGCCGGTTCAGAATTGGAGCGGGAATGCCGTCCAGCTTGTTTGCAGTGAAGATGTAATTTATTCCCGAAGCATCCACATTTATTCCAAGGTAGTTGTTAAAGAAACGCCTGGAATTGCTTTTTTCCAGGATGGAATAGAAGATTGTTTCAATGCTGTGATTCTGGTCACCTTTTATTTTATCCAGTTCGTCAAAGAGAATGATGGGATTTTTAGTGGGTCTTCCGTCACTGTCTGCAAACATTGATTCTACAATGAGTCCGTGACTGGAACTTTTATAAGCAGGATCAGACCCGGAGAGGGTAAAGTTTGCAACATCATTTCCAAGGTCAATTTTGACTGGTGGTTTTCCCATAAGGATCATGCATAAGTCTCTGGCAAAAGAACTTTTTCCGCAGCCTGGGCCGCCTAAAAGTACAAAGGGTTTAAAACTTAAAGCTCCGTTTTTCTTAAGTCTGGAAGCATTTGCATTTTGCAGCATATAGTCAATTACGTCCTTCATGTTGGGATACTTTTTTTCAAGGTCCTTAATTTTTTGAAGTGTATCTTCGTCAATGCAGATGTATTTGGGCTTACCATTAAGTTTATTATAAACACTATCCAGTTTAGATGTGTCCGCATTATCAAGGGCAAGCAGGTGGTCATCGTAATTTTCTGCTTCAATGATGGAATCATTTTCTTCTCCGAACCAGCCGGGAATTTTTTCTTTGGCAAAATAAGAAACACTATGAGTTTCATTTACAGGACAGAGTATAGGCATCCTGTGCACTCTTTCTGCAAAAAAATATTTTTCACAATTCTTGCAGTGCATGATAAAGACTGGCTTTTCTGTCTTATCTGAAGAGAGGAAAGTCAAAGTTCCGTCAGGAAAAATGAGAATAACTTTTTGTCCCTGCCTTAAATAGTCTGCTTTGTAGCAGGACTTATCTTCCAGAATGATAAGCTTTTGATCTTTTAGTTCAAAAGTTTCACTGTCCTCATGATAGACTGAAGAAATTTTTAGTGCATCTAAAACTTCAGACATTCTTCTTAGGGTGTTGCTTGGGTACTGCATTTTCTAACCTCCGTATTTATTTAGAAACCTATCTTGTGGTTTTCCCAGCTGCGTGTTTTTCCATGAACTATTTTGCATAGTTCTTCCGTTACATAGGCGGCATTTACCTTTTCTTTTTTCATGAACTTTATCCTTCCGCTCAGGGCACCAAAGTCTCCGGGAGTAACATCTCCTGACTGGTAAATTTTTTCTACCTGATTTGGACTGATTTTTAAGTCCTTAAAGTAACTTTTACAAAGCAGGTTTACTCCGTCTTTTGTTAAAGGCTTAAAGTCCACTTTTAAGTTGAACCTTCTGTCTGTTGCTTTGTCCAGGCTTTCTGCAAGGTTTGTGTTGCAGAAGAGAATGCCCTTGAACTGATCCATTTGTAAAAGAAACTCATTTACCTTTAAGTCGTTGTGCCTGTTAAGGCTGTCTCCGCGGCTGTGAATAAAAGAATCTGCTTCATCAATGAGAAGGATTGCTTTTTTTTCTGCAGCGTTGTCAAAGGCAGCCTTTATGTTCTGTTCTGTTTCGCCTACATAGGGGCTAATTATTTCTGAGGCACGGATTATGATAAGGGGTCTGCCCATACGCATAGCAATATTTTCTACATAAGCGGTTTTACCTGTTCCGGAAAGACCAGAGAGGAGAATGTGTATTCCCGTAAATTGATCGGATTCTTCTTTCATGGAATCGTTTGCTGCCTGGAGCATTTCTGTGAGTTCCTGGACTGAATAAGAGGTATTAAGGGCTTCAAGACAATAACTGGGATTGTTTCTTATGTTGTCCGCATGGGGAGAATATTTTTTGTTCAGAAGTTTTGACCTTTCTTCTGCATTAAGAAACTCTGTGTGTTTTAGAACATTAGTAAACTCTTCCCATTTATCCGGCTCAAGTTTTAGTTCTTCCATTTTATCTACGGCAACAGCAATTAAATCTGGAGAGAGCTGCTGTTCAAAAAAATATTCGGCAAGTTCTGTTTTGTCTTTTCTGTGTCTGGGAAGTTTTAGGTTTGTCCAGTAAAGAAGATCTACTCCATGTTTTTCAAGTGCATGTTTTTTATCTTTCTCAAAATTACCTGAAGAAATAATGACGGGTACTTTTACGGCTTTAAGGACATTGGAAGAATTTTTCTGTATTCTTTCTTCGCATAAGAGATAGTTATCTGCAAGATTTTTTGGAAGAAAGAAAATGCCATTACTGTTCTGGAGTGTAACCGAATAGGCATAAAGATAAAATGAAAACTCGGTTAAATCTGCATGAGGGAACTCCTGCCGGATTTCATAGAGGCTTTGAAGTGAATCTTCACAAAGACTGGCAATAAAATTTTTGTTGCGGAAATCACTTTCGCTTTTGATGAGCATGAAGCAGCCTTTTTTATCTTCTTTGTATTCATGAACCTGCTCAAACATGATGTAAAAGTTTTCTTTGTTTAACTCCGACATATCTTCATAACTGTACAAATCCTGATTGGGCTTAAAGACTACCGGCTTGACTGTAAAAGAAGGATTGTCCTTTATGAAAAAGGAATAAACAAATTCTTCTACGGTCCAGGCGTCAGAAAAGAGGTTGAGGTTTATTAACTCGTTGTTCAGTTTTCTTGTGTAGGAAACTTTAGACTGACTTTTGATATTGCAGATGGAACAAAAAAGTTTTGCCTTGTATTCATCAGAATAGGAAGAGGGAAAAAGCCAGCCCCAGTCTCTGTTCAGAAGAGCAAGAATGAGAAGTTTTTTACAATCTTCGGAAAGTCCCAGTCCCTTGCAAAAAGACTGAAAGAAAACATTGTTGAATACTTTTTCCAGAGGGGAAAGTTCTTTTTCTTCCGCCCTTTTTTTTTCTTCGACTATAAATAAAATTATACTGTATTTTTCTGAGTCTGATTTTAAATCGCTGCAAAAACTTTTAAAGACCTCTTCGGGATCAAAGTTGTTTTTTTGTAATCTCTGAAATTTTTCATTTTCCTTTTTCTCAAGAAAGTTCAGATAAACATTCAAGACTTTTGTAATATCTGAGTTTGTGAGAACAAGCTGGAGAAACTCAGGATCACTTTCATGGTCAGAAAGACTGATGAGAGAAAAATTGTGTAAAAAGATCTGACCGGAGATTTCTTTGCTGTTAACATCAAGAACAGTATTTTTTAAAAGCTCGTTTTCTAAAAAGAAATTCTTTTCTTTTTCCATTCTTTCACCTCAACTAAAATGATTTTCTTTCTCATCATTCTAAGTGCGGTGAAGGAAAATGTAATTAAATTTATAATTTATTATTTTCTGAAATACTCAGAAGTTCTTTTTTTGCATTTTCAATTTCTTTTTTGTATTGTCTGCTTAAGCGCTGAAGATTTTTATATCTTCGTTCAATTTCTTTTTGTTCTGCAAAGGGTTTGCCTGGTATAGTCATTTTTTCAAGATTCTCTTTTGAGATTGCAGGAAGTTTTGCTCCGCTTGTCAGGGAATGTAAATACTTCTGTCCGCTTGTAGATTCAAGATAGAGCTTAAGATAACAGGGGTTGAAAATCTGTTTGTATTGGTCTCTGATTCTTATGACAAAAAGATTTGAGGCAGGAATTACAGCCAGGGAAGAGTCTTCGAATAGTGCAACTTTAAAAGCAGGATAAGAAGTTTTTGTGATTAGGACGTCTCCTGGCTTAAGGAGGTATTTATTCCAGCTGTTTTTTATGTCAGAAAGACGGGTCATATTTTCGTATTCAATTTCTCCGTCCTGAATGTCTGAAACACTCATGTAACGGTAGGGAGTGTTACCGCTGGTTTCTGCTTCCCTTATGCCGGCTGTGTCCTGAAGCCCGCGGAATATTTCTGCATGATTCTTCAGTTCCTCAAAAGGTTTTGTGTAGTTTTCCAGGAACTCAATCGGATCAAAGGGTTTTGTTGTTTCAAACACAAAGTTTTTTGCTTCCAGATCTTTACAGGTTACTTCGTTTCTTTCTACGCCGTATCTGTCGCTGTGCTTTAAGCCCAGAAAATGATTTATAATATCTTCATCGTCTTTAAAAACTTCTGTAAGGGATTTTTCTTTTAAGGGAATCATTACACTGGAAAGGTCTAGAAAGATTATTTTATCTTCCGTGTTGTTTTTGTCAAAGATGAGCAGGGTTGAAACAAGATTTTTCGGGTAAACTTCTCCTGCAGGAAACCTTATGAGTCCTTTAAAAAATCCGCACTGGCAGATTGTTTTTCTGAGTTCTGTGTTTTTTTCTGAATAGAGAATGTCAGAAATGCAGATTATTGCACGGCCATTTTTGTCTAAGTGGTTAAGAACATTTGTCAGGCAGGAAAGAGATTCATCCTGAGAGTCAATGTAATTTTTTACCATTCGGTTTGGGGTCTGGGAAAAAGAATTTTTGAAGAGGGGAATGAAGGAATATATTTTGTTAAAAAGTCTTTTTTCATTTTTTATTCCATCTTCTTTTATGCAGATTTCTATCTGTTTGTTTTCCGGGAAAATTATGTCATTGTATAAAAGTAAAAAATCTCGGACTTCTTTAGAAGAAGTGTAAGAGACGGGTTTTGTGTTAAAGGTAAAATTTATTTCCGGATTGTTCATCAGTTCTGAAAGGAAACTTTCCGGTGCTCCATAAAAATCTGCAAGACGGTCACTTTCTGAGAGGTCCAAAAGTTTTGAAACCAGGCGGCACATGCCGGGGGTGGAATACATTTCTTCGTGCTGCTGCAGGGTACTCAGCCTGAAGGATTTAAAATAACTGTGAATGCGCTTTTCGCTGTAACGTTCAAAATCTTCTGCGGAAAAATCTTCGGGAAGGGTTTGAAGGTTTGCTCTTAAGATGTCTTTTATTTCCTGAGTAACCCTAAGTTCTTCTATGAGAAGGGAGAGGTCAGGATTTGCTTTTATATTCTGTTCTAAGGTTTTGTATAAAATGTAGATAAGGCAGTAGGAGGGCATCTTCGTTTTTGTAAATACATTTCCCCTGCGGTTTTCTTCCAGTTCATCAATCATATTGGTCTCTGAAATAATATAATACAAAAACGAAGAATACTCTATATGGCCTTAGTACTTCTGTGGAATAAAGCAGGTTTGTACCAGGTCGTTCAAATCGCATTTAAAGATGGTTTTGATTTTTACCAGATTTTTAAGACTTGGGCTGCTTTTTCCTTCCATCCAGTTGTAGATTGCCTGCTGACAGGTAAAACCCAAAAGCTCCGACAGCTGGTTGAGTGTCATGTTGTTTTCAATGCACATGTCTCTGATTTTTCTTCCTGTAGCCGCATTGTTAACTGAAATTTCATCAATTTCCTGACGAATTGCCATAAATTCCCTGTTTCCCATCTTTCTACCTCCTAAATGTTTTGAATATGCATATCTGCTATAAATATAATATAGCAGGAGGCTTATGTTTTGTCAAGAAAAAAGTTGTATATGCATATTCAAATTAAATAAAAGATAAAAAAAAGGGGATGTCCCAAAAGTACTAATGGTGGTGGTTGAGGTTCTCGAAACCACCAAAGACATTCAACTTTCAGGACATCCCTTATGGACAAAAGAAGTATTTTACAGGATTTTTAGAGTTTTCCTCCTTCTACTACAAGGCTGTCGGCATCGCTTTCGGGACCGTAAACTTCGCGCAGGGTTGCTTCATAGTCTGCGTGGAAGAAGTTTTCTTCACCGAGTTTTTTGATCTCTTCGTTAAGCCAGTTAAGAAGGTCTGTGTTGCCTTTTTTTACGGCAGGGTTGATTGTGTCAAGGTTACCGAGACTGTCAATTCCTACAGCATAACCTGGGTTTTCTATTGCCCATGCCAGAACTTCTGTGTTGTCTGTGCTGAAGGCATCTCCGCGGCCGTCAAGAAGTGCCTTGTAGGTGTCTGAATAAAGGTCAAACTTAAGAAGCTTTACTTCAGGATAGTTTTCCGTAAAGTAGGTTTCTGCAGTGGTTCCTTTTGCAACAATAAGGGTTTTTCCGTTAAGCTGTTCGGGGCTTGTAATTTCTCCGTTTGGAGAGACAACTCCGAGGGCAACTTTCATGTAGGGAAGGGCAAAGTCCACTTTTTCTGAGCGCTCAGGGGTAAGGGTAAAGTTTGCAAGAACAATGTCTACTTTGTTAGTTTCTAGAACTTCCACACGGGCGGCGGGTTCAACAGGAACAAACTGCACTTTTACGCCAAGATCTTTTGCAATGCGGTTTGCAAAGTATACGTCGTAACCCTGGTAGATTCCGTTTTCGTCAACATAACCGAAGGGTTTTTTGTCGCTGAATACGGCAATTTTTACAGTCTTGCTTTTTTTAATCTGGGCTACAGTGCGGCCTGGCTTTGGTTTTGCCCATGCTGATGTTGCTGAAATAAGTGCCAGTGCGGCGGCGGTGATTTTAATCAATGTGCTTTTTTTCATAAACTGCTCCTTTTCCGAAATTCCGGATGATTTTGGTTTATGAGAAAGTTCTATATTTTATTTCCTACTTTGTCAATAGGTTTAGTAATATTTTTTTAGAATTATTTTTCATGTCTGGGGGCAAAAGTAAAACTTTCCAGAAAGGCACGGCCTCTCTGGCTGGTGGGGTTGTTAAAAAACTGACCGGGGGTGGTTTCTTCTACAATCTGTCCCTGATCCATGAAGACTATTTTATCTGCTACGGCTCTGGCAAACTCCAGCTGATGGGTTACAATGAGCATGGTTTTTCCGTCCTTTGCAAGGTTCATCATTACATCAAGCACTTCACGAACCATTTCCGGGTCCAGTGCGGCGGTTACTTCGTCAAAAAGCATTACTTCCGGGTGCATGCAGAGGGCACGTACGATTGCAACCCTCTGTTTTTGTCCGCCTGAGAGTTCCCTTGGAAAAGAAGTGGCTTTGTCCGGGAGACCAACCAGTTCAAGCCATTCTTTTGCTTCCTTAAGCACTTCTTCTTTATTGCGTTTTTGTGCCTTGAGGGGACCAAGCAGTATGTTGTCAATTACATTCAGGTGGGGAAAGAGGTCGTAGCTCTGGAAAACCATTCCTACTTTCTGGCGGATAAGGTGCATGTCCTTTGTACGGTTGGAAATGATTTCTCCGTCTAGGGTTATGGTACCGCTTTGTATTTGTTCCAGGCCGTTAATGCATCTTAAGAGGGTGCTTTTACCACAGCCGGAGGGCCCCAGGATTACCACTACCTGACCTTTTTCTACATTCAGGCTTACTCCGTGTAAGATTTCTTTTGTGTTAAAGGACTTCTGTATGTTTTTAATTTCAAGTAAGGCCATGTTCTATTCCTTCTGTCGTTTTTCTAAAATGCCGGCTAAAAGCGAGAAGATTCTGCATACCACATAGTACATGAAAAAAATTGTTGCGTAAATTGCTATTGAACTTGAAGGCACTTTAAGGCGGTTTGCCTCAATTATCTGCTGTCCGATTTTTACAACTTCAATTACTCCAACAAAGACAACAAGAGAGGTAGTTTTTATCATGCGGGTAACAAGGTTCATGCTCACTGGAACAAGACGGCGTAAAGTCTGGGGAAGAATAATGTGGGCAAAGATTTGTTTTTCCGTTAAACCTAAAGCCCTTCCGCTTTCGTACTGATGCACCGGCACTGACTGCAATGCACCCCGCACCAGGTCTCCCATTTCTGCACTGCCCCAGAGGGTAAAAACAAGTACGCTTGCACCTTCTCCGGAGAGGGAAATTCCCAGTGTACGGGTTAGTCCGTAATAGGCCATGAAAAGAAGAACCATCTGCGGCATGATGCGCATGAACTCAAGGTAGATTCTGCAAAGAACTTCTATAACCCGGTTTTTAACCGTCATCAAAAGTCCAAAGAGGGTACCAAAAAACACGGAAAGTACAACAGAAACTGCCGCTATGCTGATTGTAACCCAAAGTCCTCCAAGCAGACGGATAAAATTCCGCCCCATGAAAAGTACGCTAAAGGCAGAGCTTATTGCTTCAAGAGCCGAACTGTGCATGACGCAGCCTCCTTTCTGCAAAAGAACTTAATAGTGAAACGGGAAGAAGAAGCACAAAATATGAGAGGGCAAGGAGAACAAGGGCTTCGTCGGTTTTGTAATAAAGGCCGATTAGATCTTTTGCAACATACATGAGGTCTGCAACGGCTACAATACTGAAGACACTTGTTTCTTTTATGAGGAACATGATGTTTGCACAAAAGCCAGGAACGGAAACACTTAT
Source organism: Treponema sp. (assembly GCA_016282455.1). GTDB lineage: Bacteria > Spirochaetota > Spirochaetia > Treponematales > Treponemataceae > Treponema_D. The sequence continues at coordinate 25,405 of JAEEKM010000075.1, forward strand.
TGCCTGTGGTAAAATAACGTAGCGCATTATTTGTCTTTTTGTAAGCCCCAGGCATTCACCGCTTTCTATCTGAACATGACTTACGGTTTCAAGGGCACTGCGGAAGGTTTCTTCCATGTAACTTCCGCCAAGAAAGGTGAGGCCAATGATGCAGCAGGAAAGGGAACTGAGTTTTATGCCCAGGTTTGGTAAAGCAAAGTATAAAAAGAAGAGCTGAATCATTAAAGGGGTGTTGCGGGAAAGTTCAATGTAAAAAAGGGTAATCTGCTTTAGGACTGGAATTTTATAATAGCGTATGAGGGCACAGATTAGCCCTGTTGCAAAGGAAAGGAGAATGCCGGTTACTGCTATGCGAAGAGTAAGCCATGCCGCCTGGGTGTAAAGGGGAATGACCTGCTTGATGAATTCAAAGTCCATAAATACGCCTGATTTTTAATCCCTAGTAAAGTAATAGAAAATCAGGCTTATGTCAATTATTTCTTTTGCTGAGAATTGTCTACTGAGGCTTTGTGTTTACTCCAGAAGTAAGTTCCTACAATCATGCCTATGCCGCCAAGAATCATGAGGAAACAGAGAATCTGGCCTGTACTGATGTTCAGGAGGGAAGTGTTCATGTAAATGGCTTCGCTTCCGTCGTGGCTTATGCGGTAACCTAAGTCTGCGTCCGGTTCACGGAAGTATTCTATTACAAAGCGGACAAGTCCATAGCCCAGGGTGTAGCAGCCTGCAAGAAAACCGTCGTGGGGCTTGTGTTTTCTAAGATTCCACATTACCACCCAAAGGAAAAGTCCTTCAAACAAGGCTTCGTAAAGCTGACTGGGGTGGCGGGGAAGGTTAACAAAACGCTGCCCCTGCTGGATTACGATACCGCATTTTTCGGCAAACTCCTGTACCCAGGGTAAACTTGCAGAGAAGCGTTCTGCACGTGGAAAAACCATGCCCCAGGGCATTGTGGTTATTCTTCCAAAAAGCTCTCCGTTCATGAAGTTACCGATTCTACCGAAGGTGTAGCCCAGAGGTATTGCAACAACCATTGCGTCTATCCATTTCCAGACCGGCTGTTTGTGCCAGAGACACCAGACAATCATGCCTAAAAGACCGCCGATAAATCCGCCGTGGTAACTCATGCCTGCAAGACCGGTGAACTGTTTTGTTACAGTGTCAAAAGGCCAGAAGATGAGCCAGGGTTTTTTCCAGTAGAGTCCGCTTGTGTCGTAAACCAGTGTGCTGAAGATGCGTGCCCCTAAAAGCAGGAAGATGATTCCGCAGGCAATAAAACTAAAGATGTCGTCTTCGCTTGCCTTATAATCCCCGTGGTCAAGGGCACCTTCCCTCTGCTGTTTACGGAGAACAAGAAAGGCAGTTGCAAAAGCAAATATGTACATGAGGCCATACCAGCGTACAAGACCAAGGACCGGTATGCCGGGGAAAATTTCCGGATGAATCCATGAAGGATAGTTTATGAAAAGAAGTGAAGAAAACATTTATGTTACCTCGTTAAACTTTAAAGCCCTTTGCTGCCGCTTCCAGGAGTTTTTTCTTGAGCAGGTTGTTTTCGTTCCTCAGCTGGGTAATCTCATACTGCTGCTGTTTAAGGACTTCTGCAAGTTCCCCTGTAGTAAGTGCTCCGCTTCCGGCAAGTTCTTCCACATACATCATTTTCTGTGAGAAATCGTCAGTGGCTTCTTCTGCTGCAATTTCAAAAGAAGTGTCCGCTGCCTTTGTCATGTCGTAGTCATCATCAAAGGTAAGGGTTTCTGACTGCATGATTTTTTCTGCAATGCGGTATATGGCCTGGGAGATAATGGACTGAGGTTTGTAAATGACAACAGGAAGTCTTGAAGAAAGTGCCTTGTCCTGCATTGAGTCACGGTAAATTACGCCCAGATGTTCTATATCCAGACCAAGATACTGCTGGCAGGAGTGGCGGATCTTTGCGGCTTTTTCTGCATCCTTGGGGTCATCAATCATGTTCATGACAAGACGGGGATGGAACTCTGACATGCGCTTTTTGAAAAGAGATGTGCTTTCCGGGTCTTTTTGATCCAGGGTTTCAATCAGCTTGGGAATGTAGAGTCTCTGCAGGGAAGCAGAATCTGTTTTTAAGGTTTCAAGATATTTGTAGGCGGGTGAGTTCTTTCTGAAAGTATTATACATCATGCGGAAGACAATGTTTTTCAGGAAGAGGTATCCGTTTAAGGTTGCAGTAACAGTAGGGGCAGTTACAACAATTCCCTGTGGAGAAAGAAGGAACATGTCCAGAATGGTAAGGTGGGTACCTGCTCCCAAATCCAGAATGAGGTAGTCTGCGTCCAGTTTTGTAAAGTTCTTTATGAGCTCGTTTTTCTGGCTTGCCTTAAGGGATGTGAGTCCGGGAATTTCTGAGTCTCCTGCAATGAAGGAAACATTCTCGTAGTCAGTGGGCTGTATGAGGTCTTCGAATTTACTCTGACCTGTAAGAAAAGTGCCGATTCCTGTTTTAGATGCTGGCTGACCGATGACCAGGTGCAGGTTTGATGAGCCAAGGTCTAAGTCTGCGATGATAACTTTTTTTCCAGCCTGACCCAGGGCTATGGCAAGATTTGCGCTTAAAAGGCTTTTACCAACACCGCCCTTTCCGCTGGCAATAGGGATTATTTGCATGAAATAATTATAGCAGAAAAAGTGCTCTTCTTCAACAGAGATTTTATGATGGAGCTTTATTTTACCGCAAGTGCTTTTTCCAGTTCTTTCTGGGCTGCAGCAAGTCCTTCTTCCACACTTTTGCTTTCGTTAAGGATTTCGCGCATTTCTTTTCCCAAAATGGTGTAGAAGGTGCTCCAGTTTTCCATGACAGGTCTGTAAACTCCGCCTTCCAGTGCCCTGCATACATCCCCATACTGAGGGAATCTTCTTAATACTTCCGGGTTCTGCAGGCTTGAGTAGCGGCAGGGAACGCCCCCCTTGGGAACGGTGGATCTTTGAATTCCGGGGTTCATGAGGTAGTCCAGCAGTTTAATGGCATAGTCTTTGTTCTTTGAGTTACGGGGAATGCCAAGAGTCCAGATGCCGTAAATGTTTGCGTTGTAGACAATGCTGGTGTCCTTAACTTTACCGCTGATTGCACAGTAGTCTACGGGAGAGTTTCTTGTGGGAGAGTACCATCCCGGCCAGCCCACAGCCATGGCAGCTCTTTTTGTTGCAACTGCATCGATCAAGTCTTCTTTTTCCAGGGCAGTGCCGGTTTTGATAAGTTCTTTGTAGGCGTAGAGTGCTTCTTTAAAAGCTTTTGTGTTTACGGAAGGACGGTTATGTACATCTACAACCCAGCCTCCGTAAGAAAGCAGTATGGGAAGAAAATCTACAACTATGTTGTTTTCCGTGTCGCCCCTGTAAACAAAACCGTTTGTATTGTGACCCTGAGCGTAATTGCAGATGTTCTGTATGTCTTCGAGACTTCTTATTTTATCTTCGGAATAGCCTGCTTCTGAAACAAGAAGCTTGTTGTAAAGAAGAACAGTTACGTTGCCATAAAAGGGGGTAAGGTAAAGACCACCCTTGTAGTAGCAGATTGCAGTTGTTGCAGGAATAATGTCGTCGTCCAATTCATAACCAAGAGAGGTTAAGTTTGTAAGAACATTGTTAGAGGTGTATTCTGCCATCCAGGAACCGTCAACCATGCAGAGGTCATAGGCACCGGTTTCATTCTGGGCATCTGAAGCCACCTGTGAGTGAAGGGAATCTTCGCTTAGTTCAAGTATGTTGCAGACCACATTGTATTCTGCTTCAAAGGCGGGAAGACACTGGCGTATGACATTGGAATAAGTACCGTTTCTTAATGCCAGGGTAAGGACTGCATTGGGTTCAACATTGGGGTTACGTTTTGCATTTTTCTGTTTGATGCAGGATGAGAAAGAAAGGGAAATAAATGTAAGAAAAAGAATCAGGGCTGTCATTGACGCTGATTTTTTATGCATCATAAAACTCCAAACCGTTAAGTTTATTTTTTTATTATACTACATATTAGCCATAAAAGCAAAGTGTCAGTGAACCCCAGTTCCATTACGGCGTACTTTTCATATTAATGACATTATGCGAAAAAAACTTTTTGTAATTTCATATGGAAATGATAAGAAATTCATGTTATTATTTGTAGGGGAGAATATTTTTATATGAATTATGCTGGTGTCGGCCTCATTGCCCTTTTAGTCCACATTATCATCAACTTTGATGTAATGTTAAAAAACAGTGGTAAAACAGAATCAAAGTCCCATCACATATACAAAACCTTCCTTTGGTGTGTTTTTGTATATTACATATTCGATATTCTCTGGGGCTTTATCTACGACATAAAAATTCCTCTCCTGTCTTTTATCTGGACTGAACTTTATTTTATTTCTGTTGCAGCCGCAGTATTTTTCTGGACAAGATTCGTCATTATCTACATTAACAGGGAAAGCTTTTTTACAAATATCATTAAGTTTGCGGGAGTTATTTTTCTTATAGGAGAGTCCGCAATCCTCATAATGAATATTTTTAAGCCAGTCATGTTTCGTTTTAATGAAGACGGAACATATATTACGGAAAAAGCCAGAACCATTACCATGTATGCACAGATTCTGCTTTTTCTTTCCACTTCTGTCTGTATGCCCATTGTGGCCGCTAAAGCACGGGGTAAAATAAGACGACGTTACATAACAATAGCCTGGTTTGGAATCTCAATGACGGTTTTTGTAGTTCTTGCAACTGCTTTTCCAATCCTTCCTTTTTATTCTTTGGGCTATCTGTTTGGTACCTGCCTCATACATACTTTTGTTGTTGAAGACGAAAAAGAAGCCCGCCGGGAAGAACTTGAACAGCTGCTTAAGGTAGAAGAAATACAGGCTCAGGAACTTGGTTCTGCAAGACTCATGGCATATACCGACCCCCTTACCGGAGTAAAAAGCAAAAACGCCTATCAGGAAGATATTCTTGGAATCAACAGACGGATTGAAGACGGAATTTTAAAAAACTTTGGAATTGTGGTCTGTGATATAAACGGGCTAAAACTTACAAATGATACGCTGGGTCACGAAGAAGGAGACAGGCTCATAAAAAGTGCCGGCAAATTAATCTGCCATACTTTTATTCACAGTCCGGTTTATCGTATTGGCGGCGATGAGTTTGTAGTTTTTCTTCATGGCGAAGATTATGCAATCAGAATGGAACTGATGAAAGACTTTAACAGGCAGGTAGAAACAAATGCCGGAGACGGAAAAGTGGTTGTTGCCTGCGGAATGTCAGAATATCTTCCCGGTGCAGACGAAAACTTTGGTTCACTTTTCAGCCGTGCCGACAGAAAAATGTATGAGCGCAAAAAACAGCTCAAGGCCATGAAATAAAAGCCTCTTTAAAACTTATAGACAAGTTTTTTCAGGTATCTTATATTAAAAGCATGAACACAACTTTTGTACTTGGAGTGGGAATAATTTTTATTGTTGTGGCAGTTATTTTTTCTGCCATAGCATTTTTTCTCAGCCTCCCTTCCTCTGTGGAAAAAGCAGCAATCAGCAGGCCGGCAGGAATAATTTTCTATGTAATAGGCGCACTGACTTTTGTAATTGGAATCCTTACACTCATGTTCAGAAAGGAAATGACCCGTAACCTCATGGAAGGATTTGCCCTTGTTTATCTTGTGGTGATAACAATTCTCTTTGCAATGTTTACGGCACTTGTAGGAAAAAAGAATGGAAAAGAAAATGAAAGAGACTCTGCATCACGTTAAGGCAAGCACCCTTTACAAGCGGGAACACAAGGAAGATTACGGCAGGGAAAAAATAGAGATTCTTTATGAAGATGATGACCTTGTGGTAATCCTAAAACCCACAGGACTACTTTCCGTGCCATACCCTGGAAGCAAAAGCCGTACTGCATTAGACCTGCTGGAAAAAATTCTGCGGGGCAGGGGAGAGTTGAGTAAAAGCCACAAACCCCTTACGGTACACAGACTTGACCGGGACACAAGCGGTGTCATGATGTTTGCCTTAAACGAAGCGACTCAAAAAAAAGTGATGGACAGCTGGCACAAAATGGTAACCGAAAGACTATACCGTGCAGTTGCAGAAAACCCAAAAAAGAACAGAGGGCATGGAAAAAACTTTGACCCCCTTCCAGATTTTGGAATGATAGATGACCCTCTTGCACAAAATGCCTGTCACGTAGGTTATGTTCCCCAGAAAAAAGATGAACATACAAAAACTGTTGTTGCCCGCACCCACTATAGGGTTGTAGAAAGAGGAAGCACACACACTCTTTTTGAACTCTCACTTGATACAGGAAGAAAAAACCAGATTCGCGCCCATCTTGCTTCCAAAGGCTATCCTCTTGCAGGCGACGAAAACTACCGGGCAAACACAGATCCCTTCCACCGCCTTATGCTTCATGCCCGCACACTGGATTTTATTCACCCGACTACGGGAAAGAAAATGCACTTTGAAGTTCCTGAACCGGAAGAATGGCTTTCTTATGTAAAAAAAGGGGACCCGCATCCGGAAGAACCTGTGTGGAAAAAAGAAAGGTTAACAGAAAGACGTTCTGAAGAAAAATTTCCTTCTGTAAAAACAAAACCCCTCTCCAGAAAAGCGGAAAGGGGCATGGACTTTATTGCAAGGGGTAAGAGCCGGAGTGGAAAGTAGGAATCTTTACCTTTCCAAAGCGGGAGTCCAGTATTCCTGGTTGTAGATGTCTGTAAAGCGGTAGGTAATTTTTATTTTGCCTCGTCCCACATCTACGTTGGAAAGTTCAAGTTTGTCTCCCACAACAAGACTTTCTCCCAGATAGTAGCTGTCCTTGTATTCACCTGAATAAGTGTAGTAGTCGCAGAGGAAGTCCAGTTTGTCGCCTTTTTTGAGGCTGGTCATGTTCTTTGCAACAGTGTTTGTTGTTCCTTCGTTGTACTCATACTGGGCACCGGTAATGTAGCCGTAAGGGTTTGCGTTGTCAAAGGCTACCCAGAGGTTTACTTTTGTTCCGTTCAGCATGGCAGGTATGCGGCCGCTTATGGTGTAGTTGTCACCAATTTCACTTGTGTCTGTGTGGTAGTAGGCAACAGGATGTCCGTTTATGGCAAGCCAGGTTCGGTCTGTATCTGCAATAAGGGAACCGTCTTCCGTCCAGTCGTAAATGTTGTCTAAGCCAAGATCAATGTAGCCTTCTCCGTCATCGTAGAAAAGATTCATGTCCAGTGCGTGAACAAGAGCCCACTGGTCTTTTGAAAGAGAAAGGGTTGCTTTGCCGTCTGTGTATTCCTTCCATCTGAGGGAAGCTGCATCAAAGTGATTTAAGGAAATAAAGGAGGCTGCCTCTTCCTGGGAAAGAGGGCTTGTCTTCATAAAGTTAATGTTCTTTCCGCTAAGGCCAGAAATGAGTCCGCTTCCTGCACTTGAGAGGAAGGAACCTAAAAGCTGGCTTACCATGTCTGAACTGGAAGAAGAGCCTGCACCTGCTCCAAGCATTCCTAAAAGTGAACTTACGGGAGAAGCACTTCCACCGGATGCAACCTGACCGCTCACTTCCATGCTGGCAAAGGCACGAATGGCTTCTGCGTAGTCATCATCCATTCCGATTGCTTCGTAAGTGCTGCATGCATCGTCTACATAAGAAGCCCTCTGGTAAGGGAAGTAGATGGAAACTCCGTAAGCATTTGTCATGTTGCTTGAAGTGCGGTTGTACTTTACGGCTGACTGTAAGGCTTTTGCAAGTTTTGTTCCTTCGCTGTTACCCACATTTTTTGCAAGGTCTACAAGATCCACCTGGTCAATTCTGGAACTTGAAGCAAACTCGCGGGAAGTGTAACGGGCATCAGAAACCGTCTTATAATCCTTATTGGAAATCATGCGGCTGATTGATTTTGAGAATGAAGAAAGATTCTCTGGAATTGTATTTGCAAATTCAGCAAGGTCAATTACAGAAAGTGTTGCCTTTTGTCCGCGGCACTGCTGGGCACAGGTAGAAACAAAATCGTCTACAATATTTTTTCCAATCTCCAGTGTGGGCATGGAAGTGTTTGCTCCGAACTTTGTAAGCCAGTCTGTGTAGTACCAGCCGATTCCCGGTTCAGTTTCTTC